>NZ_JBBYHU010000038.1:0-36639 GCF_038289905.1 Flavobacterium flavipallidum
ATATAGATTACTATAATAATGAGAGAATAAAACTTAATCTAAAAGGAATGAGCCCGATACAATATCGAGCTCATTATTATCAAATTTAATTATAAATTCGTCTAAACTTTTGGGTGCAGTCTATTTTAAAGGAAGACGGTTTTTTTTATGATTTTGAAAAATTATATTTTTTTCATTTGTTCTTTCATCATGTTGATTTGGTCTTTCAACATTCCTTGTTTGTCAAGTTTTTTTACTTCGGCAATTAAATTTGTTGCTTCAATTTTTCTTCTTCTTGATAAAGCGATTCCAGCTAAGTTTAATTTGGCTACAGCCAAATCCATATCCATTGATAATCCTAATTCGATGGCTTTCTTGAAATATTTCTCAGATTGATTGATATTTGTTTGCGAAAGCATAATTCCGTGAAGGTAGTTAAAGTAACCTTGTTGTTTTCGGGTTAAGGCTGCTTCAGGGTTTTTGATGTGTGAAAGCCATTTTTGAGCGCCTTGAAAGTCTTGTTTTCTTAATTTTAAAAAAGATAATAAGATATATTCATTTCTGTAATAAAGAAAAACGGGAATTGCGGTAAGTAATAATAAAAAGATTCCGTTTCCAATATTGTTTTCAGTAAATTGCCAAATGCTTGTAATTACGATAAGTCCGGCGATAATAAGTTTGATATTCTTGTTTAACATGATGGGTATATAATTTGTGATTGCAAAGATAGTAAAAGGAATTAAAAATATTTTTATAAAACTTCTTGCCAGAAAAAAAAGTCTTCGTATATTTGCACTCGGTTTTGAAATAACCACTATTAGAGAACAAAAAAGATACATATAAATAAGATTTAAAGATACAAAGCAATGAGCAAGAGAACGTTTCAACCATCGAAAAGAAAAAGAAGAAATAAACACGGATTTATGGACAGAATGGCTTCTGCAAATGGAAGAAAAGTTCTTGCGCGTAGAAGAGCTAAAGGAAGACATAAATTAACTGTTTCTAGCGAGCCTAGACACAAAAAATAATGTTTGTATGAACATAAATAAGGGCGTTACTTTTTTTAGTATCGCCCTTTTTTATACCTTCTCTGAATTAAAACTCAAAATTAAGATTTATAAGGGTTTACAAAATTTAAATCTTATATAATGAGTGTGAACAAAAAACTTGAAAAAACAATAATTACATCATAATGCCAAAAGACACTTCAATCAAATCAGTTTTAATTATAGGTTCAGGTCCTATCGTTATTGGTCAAGCTTGCGAATTCGATTATGCAGGATCACAATCAGCTCGTTCTATTCGTGAAGAAGGAATCGAGGTTATTCTTATCAATTCGAACCCTGCTACAATTATGACCGACCCATCTATGGCGGATCATATCTACTTGAAGCCTTTAACGACTAAATCGATCATTGAAATTTTAAAAGAACATCCACAAATTGATGCTGTATTGCCTACAATGGGAGGTCAAACTGCTCTTAACCTTTGTTTGGAAGCTCAGGAAAAAGGAATTTGGGATGATTTTGGTGTAAAAATGATTGGGGTTGATGTAAATGCGATCAACATTACTGAGGATAGAGATCAGTTTAAAGCCCTTTTGAAAAAAATTAATGTACCAACAGCTCCTGCTGAAATTTGTACTTCTTATTTAAGAGGTAAAGAAATTGCTCAGGAATTTGGTTTTCCATTAGTTATTCGTCCTTCGTTTACACTAGGAGGAACTGGAGCTTCTATCGTATACAAACCGGAAGATTTTGACAGATTGTTAACTGCGGGTCTTGAGGCTTCTCCAATTCACGAAGTATTAATCGATAAAGCTTTGATGGGATGGAAAGAATACGAATTAGAGCTTTTAAGAGATAAAAATGATAATGTTGTAATTATTTGTTCTATCGAAAATATGGACCCAATGGGAATCCATACAGGAGATTCGATTACGGTAGCTCCTGCGATGACATTGTCAGATACTACTTTCCAAAAATTACGTGATTATGCTATCTTAATGATGCGTAGTATTGGAAACTTTGCCGGAGGATGTAACGTACAGTTTGCAGTATCTCCGGATGAAAAAGAAGATATTGTTGCTATCGAAATTAACCCACGTGTATCTCGTTCTTCTGCATTGGCATCAAAAGCTACGGGATATCCAATTGCTAAAATTGCTTCAAAATTAGCTTTAGGGTATAACTTAGATGAATTGCAAAACCAAATTACAAAATCAACTTCAGCTTTATTTGAGCCTACTTTAGATTATGTAATCGTTAAAATACCGCGTTGGAACTTTGATAAATTCGAAGGATCTGACAGAACTTTAGGGCTACAAATGAAGTCAGTAGGAGAGGTTATGGGTATTGGACGTTCGTTCCAAGAAGCATTACATAAAGCGACTCAATCCTTAGAAATTAAACGTAATGGTTTAGGAGCTGACGGAAAAGGATATACCAATTACGAGCAAATCATTGAAAAACTGACTTATGCAAGTTGGGATCGTGTATTCGTAATTTACGATGCAATTGCCATGGGAATTCCTTTGAGCAGAATTCACGAAATCACTAAAATCGATATGTGGTTCCTGAAACAATATGAGGAATTGTTCATCTTAGAGAAAGAAATTTCTAAATATACAGTAGCTACTTTACCAAAAGAATTTTTATTGGAAGCAAAACAAAAAGGTTTTGCCGACAGACAAATTGCCCACATGATGGGATGTATGGAAAGTGAAGTACATGCGCTACGTATGGAAATGAAAATCAACCGTGTATTCAAATTGGTAGATACTTGTGCGGCTGAGTTTAAAGCGAAAACACCTTACTATTATTCAACGTTTGAGGCTGAAATTGAAAAAGCGGATGGAACTCGTTTCGTTGACAATGAAAGTATTGTAACAGATAAAAAGAAAGTAATTGTATTGGGTTCCGGACCAAACCGTATCGGGCAAGGAATCGAGTTTGATTACTCTTGTGTTCACGGAGTTTTAGCTTCTAAAGAATGTGGATACGAAACAATTATGATTAACTGTAACCCTGAAACAGTTTCTACGGATTTTGATACAGCGGATAAATTATATTTCGAGCCAGTATTCTGGGAGCATATTTATGACATTATCCAACACGAAAAACCAGAAGGTGTAATCGTACAGTTAGGTGGTCAAACAGCACTTAAATTAGCTGAGAAATTATCTAAATACGGTGTAAAAATCATCGGAACTAGTTTTGATGCACTAGATTTAGCTGAAGATAGAGGGCGTTTCTCTGATTTATTGACTGAGTTGAAAATTCCTTTCCCGAAATTCGGAATTGCAGAAAGCGCTGATGAAGCTTCTAAATTAGCGGATTCATTAGATTTCCCATTATTAGTACGTCCTTCTTATGTATTAGGAGGTCAGGGAATGAAAATTGTAATTAACAAACAAGAATTAGAAGAGCACGTAATTGACTTATTGAAAGCTATCCCTGGAAATAAATTATTATTAGACCACTATTTAGATGGTGCTATCGAGGCTGAGGCTGATGCCATTTGTGATGCTGATGGAAATGTATACATCATCGGAATTATGGAGCATATCGAGCCTTGTGGAGTACACTCAGGAGATTCTAATGCTACATTGCCACCGTTTAACTTAGGTGAATTTGTAATGCAACAAATTAAAGATCATACTAAGAAAATCGCGGTAGCTTTGAAAACCGTAGGTTTAATCAATATCCAGTTTGCTATCAAAGACGATACTGTTTACATTATCGAAGCAAATCCAAGAGCTTCTCGTACGGTTCCTTTTATTGCAAAAGCATATGGTGAGCCTTATGTAAACTACGCTACAAAAGTAATGTTAGGAGAGAAAAAAGTAACCGATTTTGATTTTAATCCACAATTAAACGGATATGCTATCAAACAACCGGTATTCTCTTTCAGTAAGTTCCCTAATGTAAACAAAGCTTTAGGACCTGAAATGAAATCTACTGGAGAAAGCATCTTGTTTATTGATGACTTGAAAGACGATCAATTCTACGAATTGTACTCAAGAAGAAAAATGTATTTGAGTAAATAATAATTCAAATCATGATATAAAAATATGGCTGTCCCACAAAGGCAGCCTATTTTTTTATCTTTTTTCTAACCTCAAACTTGTCATCCTGACGAAGGAAGAATTTCATTCAGTAACTCGGAACGTAGGTCATTTTGCCAACTCGCTTACAGTTGTAGCAGGCAAGAAGGACTCGTTTCACTATTACTATTAATTGCAAAGTGTTATTTTTGGTTTTTAATACAATAACTTAAGATGAGCAACAACATGGAAATAGTTTGGCATATAAAAACTTTTGAAGCATTAACGGTAAACGAACTTTATGCGCTTTTAAAATTGCGTTCGGAGGTTTTTGTGGTGGAACAAAATTGTGTGTATTTGGACATTGACGGTAAGGATCCATTGGCACTGCATTTGTTTGGAGAATTTGAAAACCAGATAGTTGCTTACACAAGACTATTTAAACCTGGAATATCCTATGATTCGGCTTCAATTGGCAGAGTTGTAGTAGCCTCAGATTATCGCAATAAAAAATGGGGAAAGGATTTAATGCTGCAATCCATTTTGGCTATAGAGAATCACTTTGGTGTAGCCCAAATTACCATTAGTGCTCAATTATATCTTAAAAAATTCTATGAATTACTTGGATTTGTTCAATCCAGCGAAATGTATTTGGAGGATGATATTCCTCATATCAAAATGATTAGAGGGTAACTTTTTGTAAAACTAATGATTGGTTTATTGGGTTGTTGCGGAAGGTTTCTGAACGTAGCAAACTCAGCTAGTTACTCAATAAACTAGCTAATTGAATCGGGTATGGATTGCAAATCGGCGCTATCTGAATAATAGATTAAGTAGTATTTTCTAAATTTAACTTAAAATCAAATATTTTATCTTGAGAATAGTATAAGTTAATGTTGAATGTTACAAATTCAAAAAATATTTTGTTCATCATTGTTCTAAAATATGCTTATTCGAAATTAAGTGTTGCTATTTTTTGATTTCCGTAATATAAAACACCGTTGTTCTCTTCTTTTGGAAAGGGAAAAAAGAATACAATTTTTTTAGATTTAAACTTTTTGGGTTTATAGTAGATAATATGAAGTTCTGGTTTTTTGTTACTTCCGTAGTTTATAGGTATTTCTAATGAGTAGAAGTCTTCAAAATTATAACTCTCAAAAGAGTCAGTTATAGAAGGGTCATAAGTTAAAATTGAATGTTTTGGGTTGAAAGAGTGATTTTTTTTAGTTAAAATACCAAAATTAGTATATGCTGAAAAATTTTGATAAGAAATATCCATTGCTCGAATTTTAAGTTTGTTTACTGTATCAAGCAATATAAATTTGTTTACATCAAATTCCTTTTTATTCTTGTCAACGGATGACATATCTATTTTGATAAAAACTGTTTTAAGTTTGTCAGATTGTAATATTTTCAATGTCGATAATTGAATTTTTTTAAGTTTTCTGGCAGCTAATATTTCTATACTAAATTCTTTGTCTGTAGTTTGTATTACTTGGCAAAAAGAAGAAAAACTAATTAGAAAAAATATCACTAATACGTAAAATTGTTTATTTTTTGTTTTTAACATTTCGATCGGTTATATTATTGTTAATTTGTTTCGTTTTATCTTTTCTCAAATATAGAAAATAAAACTTACAAATATAGTCTTGAGTTTATTTGTATTTAGAAAAAATTCCTGTATCAGTGGCTGTCCAAAAGCAGCATTTTTGTCCGCAGGCTTTTAAACCGTTATTAGCCCAAGTATTACAGGTTTTGAAAATGCTGTAACTACCAGTGGCTTCATAAAACGCATCTGTTTTTCCGTAATTGGCATTTGTTTTTATAGCTAAAAAATTTCCGGAAGCATCCTTTTGAAGGCTTTTTGTAATATAAGTAATTAAGCGATTGTATTGCTCTTTGCTAATTTGCATTGCTTTACAGTCTTCGCCCAATTTCAACTTTTTATAATAAGTAGCGTGTATGGCGGTGGTGCTTAAACCGGATGCCGCTTTAAATGCTACTGAGGCCTTTAAATCAGACCATTCGGGTGTTTCCAGATAAAAACCTTTATCTCCCCATCCCATTGCTATGTATTGGTAGGTGGAGTCGGCTGCAATAGTGTTTTTATACTGAATTTGTTTACTCCAATCAATTTGATCGGTTTTTGTAGGCATTACAATATCGGTATGCACTCCATTTGTCAGAATGTAAATCTCTACTTCGGGCTTTGTGTGCTGTTCTTTATCAATAGTTATTTTTGAAAGAAAGTAAGCAGCTAAGATGTAGCATAAAATGAATCCTAAAAGGTATGCAAATGTTTTTAAAATGAATTTCAGCAATTTTTCAAACTTTTATTTTTAGTGTTTTTTCTTTCAAATATAAAAATATTTTTGGCTTTAAAATTTAAATCAGGATAAAAAAAACGACTGAAAATAATAACTATTTTCAGTCGTTTTTTTATAAGGGTCTAAAAGATTCTACAAATGTACTTCTCTTGCTGCTAAACGCGTTAAGTCCATGTTTTCAGGTGTGTGAATTACCATAGGGAACTTTTCAATTTTTACAGAACTACTATCTAATCCAAAAGCACTTTCTTCAGATAAACTCATTTTCTTGATAAAGAAGTACGAATTCATGATGATGTTTTCATGCCATTTTAAATCATTATCATTGGATAAGTATTTTTCAGAAAGCACGAATTTAAAATCACCGATGATGTTGTTTTTATTTAAGGATTCATAACGGCTTCTCACGTCTACTTCTCCTTTTTTAACCATGTCTTTAATTACTTCTTTGAACATTAAGTTGATTTTAGTAGGTTCTCTAAACCCAAGATTAAAATCTACTCGGTACAAATCGTCCTTAAGAATTTCGGTTACTCGATATTCAGTTTTGTAGGGTTCGGTTAAGATATTTACGTGAACAAACCAATAAATGTCGGCTCTTTTTGGTCTTTTTTGCAAAATTGAATACATTACTTTTTCTTCAATTTCATCCACTCTGCCAGCATTAGTCATATAAACTAAGTGAGTAGCGTATTTTGGGATACTTAAATCTACACTTAACTCGCTAAGCACTTTTACATAATCTTGTACTTTTACAATTTTAGTATAGTTTTTGGTAATTTTCTTAGCAGAGAACCATATTGACATTATGGTAATTAAAAGTATTGCAATTATTAAAGTTACATAACCTCCATCGGTAAATTTAGTGATGTTTGCTGCTAAGAAGCTAAGTTCAATTATAAGATATATCGTAATTAATGGAACCATAAAGTACAATTTTACTCTTTTCATAATTAAATAAAAATTAAGTAAAATAGTAGTCATGATCATACATAGAATGATAGCTAATCCATATGCATGTTCCATGTTACTAGACTCTTTAAAATGTAGAACAATTCCCACGCATCCTATGAATAATAGCCAGTTGATTGAAGGAATGTATAATTGTCCTTGTAATTCGGTTGGGTAATTAATTTTTACTTTTGGCCAGAAATTTAATCGCATAGCTTCATTTATTAATGTAAATGAACCACTGATCAAGGCTTGAGAAGCAATTACAGCTGCGGTTGTTGCGATAACAATTCCAAATGGTTGGAACCAATCATCCATGATTAAATAAAATGGATTTCCTCCTAAGCTTTCTAATGTTTGTCCTTCATTATTAATTAAGTAAGCTCCTTGTCCAAAATAGTTTAAAACTAAAGTTGCTTTGACAAAAATCCAGCTGATTCTAATGTTTTTTCTACCACAGTGTCCCATGTCAGAATACAAAGCTTCGGCACCAGTAGTACATAAGAATACAAAACCTAAAACAAAAAATCCGTCAGGGTGAATGGTTAATAAGTGGTAAGCATAATAAGGATTAAAAGCCTTGAAAACATCCGGATGTTTAATTATTTGTATAATTCCTAATATACCTAGCATGCTGAACCAAATAAACATCATTGGTGCGAAAAATTTACCAACGAGTTTTGTACCAAATTGCTGTATGGTAAAGAGAATAAACAAAATTCCAATTACAATAGGAACAGTGTTTATCTCTGGATAATAGGTGCGAATTCCTTCTACAGCCGAAGAAACAGAAACGGGTGGTGTAATAATTCCATCAGCTAATAAGGCACTACCTCCGATAATAGCCGGAACTATAAGCCATTTAATTTTTGTTTTTTTTACTAAAGCATAAAGAGCAAAAATACCCCCTTCACCATGGTTATCTGCATTTAGGGTGATAACTACATATTTTAGTGTAGTTTGTAACGTCAAAGTCCAAAATACAGCCGAAATTCCACCTAAAACTACTTCGGCATTAATAGTGTGGTCTCCTAAAATGGCTTTCATTACATACAGAGGAGATGTTCCAATATCACCATATATAATTCCTAAAGTAATTAATAAACCTCCAAGGGTTAATTTGCTGTGTAAATTTTTATGTGATGCGCTCATTTATAATTTTGTAAAGGCTTCAAATTTACTGATTTTTATATAAATGAAAAGCGAAATCTTCAAAAAACGAAAAAACACGACCAAAGGATCGTGTTTTTAATAATTGCTTTATATTTTGTTAAATTCTTCTAGTGTTACCACGTTCAGAACCATTGTTTTCACCTCGATTAAAGCTTCTGCTTCTGCCTGCTTCTGATCTTTGCGGAGCAGCAGATTCGGGTCTTGAGTAGCTTCCCCTGTTGGAAGAATTACCTCTGTTATTTTCTACTCTAGGAGTACTGTTTTCTTGTCTTGGAGTATATTGTCTCTGGTTTTGATTAGGAGTATTTGATCCAAATCTAGAATGCTGTCCTTGGTTTTGATTGTAGTCTCTGCTAGGCGCTTTTTCAGAAGAATTTATTCTCGAATTATTATTGTTGTTTTGCGAATAACCTCTTGAAGGCGTGTATTGTCTCGAATTTGATGAGTTAGAGTTGTTATTGTTAAAATCTTTAGTATTTGATCTAGGATTGGAGTAAACACGAGAGCTATTATTTCTATTTGAAGAATAATCTCTTTGTGGTTCTCTTCTTGTTGAATTGTTGTTATAATTATATTGACGACCTACACCAGCACTGTTAGAAGAATAATTTCTACTGTAGTTTCTTCTTTGGTCTAATTCATAACGATTTGAATAGTTACTGTATCTTCTTGTAAAGGCGTAATTTGGATAACGTCTTTCATAGGCATTAGAACGTCTTGTGCTATAAAGAGAAACTGCAATTGAGCTACGTCTATAGTTTACATAATTGTAACGATTACTAAAATTTAAGCATAAATTGATGTTACTTCTATATCTGTAAACAGGATATGGATTCCATGCATAGTAATAAGATGGGTAAAAATTCCAATACCAGTTTGAGATATACGGACGGTAATTAGATATCCAAAAAGAGGCATATATCTGCGGAGTGGCATAATATACTGGTTCATAGATATAATTTGGACCATACAAATATTCGTTACCTATAAATTGTACCTGAACACGGTTATTACTTCTTTCAATGTCTATTGACGCTACATCCTGATACACATCACGATCTAATACCGATTGTATGATCACAAGGTGAGTGTTTCGGTCTACGGTTTCAATTACGCGTAAATAATCTACTTCGTTATCATTGTTCAAGTCTAGATTTGAAATTTGAATTTCAGGATCATTTAGACGTCTTTCAAAATCTTCTAAGTTTCGGGAATCTCCAAAAATAGAAGCTACAGCTCTTAAATCAAGGTTGTCACTAATTTCATTACTCATTGCATTTACTGTAGTTCTGTTTTGAGCCTGAATAGGATTGATGAAAAATGATGCTGCTATACCTAAAATTATAATTGTATTTTTCATGATAATTGATATTTACATTCTTAATTGGTTTAATTCAATTACTGTGCCAATAAAATTTTACTAAGTATAATTCTATTGCAATTAGTTGTAAATTAGCTTCAAATTAAAAGTGTTATGGAGATTAAGTCCTTGTTGAAATATTTTTTATTGGTGTTTTTTTGCTCTTTTGGAATGTTTATCCAAAGTCAGAATGTAAAAAATCAAATTTATTTTAAATCATTAAAAATTGATACATTACTTCATGATAATATTAGCATCCGTGCAATTTTAGTAGATAAGAATAAGATTTGGTATGCTGCTAATAATTCAAGATTTGGATTTTTTGATTTGGAAACGAAGTTGAGAACTGAAAATAAAATTGTTAGTGAGAGTTCAGAATTGGAATTTAGAAGTATGGCTCAAAACGGGCAAAATATTTTTCTATTGAGTATTGTTAATCCAGCGTTTTTATATAAGGTTTCTAAAACGACTTTAAAACCAACTTTAGTTTATCAGGAAAATCATGAAAAAGTGTTTTATGATAGTTTTCAATTTTGGAATGACAAAGAAGGGATTGCAATAGGGGATCCTACAGATGGTTTTCTTTCTATTATAATTACCAGAGATGGTGGGTTGAGCTGGAATAAGATACAAGCGGATAAGCTACCGCCATTGGTGGATGGTGAAGCCGCTTTTGCTGCTAGTAATACCAATATTGTTGTTAAAGGGAATCATACTTGGGTGGTTTCTGGAGGGATTAAGTCCAGGGTTTTTTATTCGGCCGATAAAGGAAAAACATGGAGTGTTTTTGCGACACCAATAGTGCAGGGCAAGCAGATGACCGGGATATTTTCAGCCGATTTTTATGATGCTAAAAAGGGTTTTATTTCCGGGGGGGATTATGAAATACCTACACAAAATTTTGGTAATAAAGCGATGACAACAGATGGTGGTAAAACGTGGAATTTAGTAGCTGAACATGCAGGTTTTGGTTTTTCTTCTTGTATCCAATATGTGCCTAAAAGTAAAGGAAAAGGATTAGTGAGTGTAGGAGCAACTGGAATATATTATTCAAATGATGCAGGTGTTAGCTGGAAACAATTAGCAAAGGATCCATCACTTTATACCATTCGTTTTATCGATGCAAATACAGCTGTGGCTGCAGGTAGAAATAAATTAGTACGTATTGAGTTTCTAAAATAAAAAAAGCCATATTTTTCAATATGGCTTGAGTTGTATTATTTATTATTTATTATTTCTTTTACCTCGGTCTCCATATTGATGGAGTAATTTTCGGTAGAAATCATCTTCTGATTTTTTTAATTTTAAAATTTTAACGGCTGGTAAAATTGTTCTTAAGCTTTTAGAGAATTTTTTTCTTAACCAAAATAATTCTTCATCAGCAGCTTCCATTTGGTTAAGTAATAATGCTGCGTCTTTTTCACTTATGCGGTTTAATGCTTCATCGCTCATTCTTCCTTTGAAAGTTCTCATTTTTTCATGTCTTATTTCAAATTGTTTGTTGTCATAAGCATTGTAAAGTGGCCAAAATTTTTCGGCTTCCTGAGAACTAAGGTTTAACTCGGCAGTTAGAAAAGCAACTTTCATAGCTTTTACCTGTTCTTTTTTATCTTTTATATTGTCCTGAGCATAAAAACTACAACTAAATAGTAATAGTAAGGGTAAAATTTTTCTAAGATTCATCTTCTTTTCTGTTTTAGGGATTATTCTAAGATATAGTTTTCTAAATTGTTGTTACTTATTAAAATATCTTCTATTGTTTGGTCTTTTAATTGAATGTCCTGATCTATGTTTTTGATATCTTCTTCATCCAGTACATTTATTAAATCATATTGATTAATGTTAGATTGATAACTTAAATAGTTTTCCAAAGTAATGGTGTCTAATTCGTTTCTTTTATTAGTATTTGTCAATAAAGAAGGAATTGTTAAAGCAAGTATAAAAATTGCAGCTACCAACATTATAATTGATTTCTTTTTTTGAAATAATGATATTGTTTTTGGCTCTTGTTTAGGTAATTCGTTTAGAAAATTATTAGTGAAATTTTCAAAGTAAGTTTCGTCCGGAGTTTTAAATCCAGATTGAATTTTAGGGATGTTATTTAATTTAAATTCTTTCATAATATCAGTTAGACACGAAAACAAGCAAAAGGTTTAATTAGTCGTTAAAAGAGCTTCGATTTTTTTAACAGCATGGTGATAGGAAGCTTTTAAGGCTCCTACAGAGGTTCCCAGTATTTCTGAAATTTCCTCATATTTTAATTCCTCAAAATATTTCATCTTAAAAACCAGTTGTTGTTTTTCCGGAAGTGTTGCAATGGCTTTGTGTAGCGCAATTTGAATGTCATTTCCATCAAAATAGACATCTGATTGTAGGTTGTTTATGGTGTTGTTTTGTAATGTTTCAGATGAAATTCCACTTTTTTTAGCTTTTTGATTTAAAAAGGTTAGGGCCTCATTAGTGGCAATTCGATACATCCATGAAAACAATTTACTTTCACCTTTAAAATTTTTAAGATTTTGAAAAACTTTGATAAATGTATTTTGTAATACGTCATCAGTATCATCATGGTTTAAGACAATGTTTCTGATATGGTTGTATAAAGGTTTTTGATAGGAACGCAACAATTTTTGAAAAGCATCGTTTTGCGTTTTCGGGTTTAATAATTGTTCTATGAATTCCTTTTCTTCCAGCAAAGTTTTTTTGAAGATTAGATTTAAATCGGATTGAAAGGTTTAATTAAGTATCGATTGTTTTAAAATTCAGATGTTTCTTCTGTTTTAGGTTCTTCAGTATTAGTGGTGTTTTCTGGAACAGGATTACTAATTTTTTCTTGCGGGATTACTTTTGGAACAATTGGGATATACACTTCGGTAGTCCATTTAGAAGGGTTTTTTACATCAGTTTTACCAGTTGTGTAAATTTCTAAGAAAGAAAAAATAGGATTTGGAGTTATTTTGTTTTGGTTTAGATAGTTTACAGTTTTATTGTATGCCGTTTTAAGATGCGAATAGTCACCAGTCAGTGTTGTTTTAGCTGATTCAAAAGCATCTAATTTTCCAGCAACCATGTCACTACCTGAACTTAAAAATATGGCGTCACGAATTTCAACTCCAATTGTTATTTTAGTAAGTCCTTTTGGAGTATCATAGGTGTGGTAAATGATAAAAGGTTTTCCGTTAATAGTAATATTGTTTTTTTTGCAAAATGTATTCAGTTTAGGAATAACGATTTTAAAGTTTTTATTCACTTTAGCAATTTCACTCGTAAAAGTTTGACCTATATAGTTTATTAGTGGTTTTTGAACTATTCCGTTTTCTTTAGTACTGAAAGTATTGATTTCATAATCCAAGGCTTTATCTAGGTTTACTAAACTTTTTTCGTAAATTGTACCAATCACTTTATCGACACCACCGTTTAGCGCCGTGTAAATTTTGAAGAAAAAACTCATTTTCCCTTTAGTAATCCAGGTTACTTTTGTTCCTCCAATTGTATCTTTAAAATGCCAAGTTATTTTTGAAGAAGTTCCTTCAAAATCCATTGTTTGGCTAATACTGTCGTTTTCTTTTACAGCAATTGTATGCGTTTCGCCATTACCATCTTTACCTTCCCAAGAAAATGAAGCTCCTTTGCCAATTGTATTTTGAGCGTAATTTAGTTTTATTTCAGAATCTTCAGTGATCCACGAACTAAAGTCACTCCAGTTTCTGTAATCATTAACGTAGTTGTAAACTGAAGATTTGGGAGAATTAATAATCTTACTTCTTTCTACAGAAAAATTTCCTTTTTGGGTTGCTATGAATATGGAAGATGCAACTAGACTAAGCAATAATAGAAGAAAGATATATTTTATAATTCTCATAGTAAATTGATTGATTTCTGTTGTAAAGTTAGAAATTTTATCAATATGCAAGCCTATGAGCTTAAAAATTATAAAATAAGTCGTTGAATTGCTTAATTACGGATAAACTATTGTGAAAACTTAAAAAAACATGAACTTTCTTTGTTTTACAAAATCACGAATAAAGAATTTAAAAGTTTATAAATATTTGTATTCGTGGTAGTTGAAAGGCGGTTTGTTAATCGCTGATTATCTTTTAATGTTTCAGGATAATTTTTATTACAAATAGTAATCCAATGAATACTAAGAACCCAATAAGAATTTTGTAGTTTCCTTTATAAAAAATCTTATGAGTGGCTATGTCTTTTCGGTATGAGAAAATCATAACAATGATAAAAGTGATAAGAAAACAAACTGCAAAAACTAATTGGCCTTGGCTAAACATAATTTGAAAAAATTTATTGCAAAAATAGACAAATGTTTAGGATTAGTTGCTAATTTGCATTTCATTTAATCAATAATAATTATGCAAAAGCAAATTAATTCTGTTAAAGAATTCCATACGGCATTTGGGATAGGACATAGTGAAACTCCTATCGCTGATTTAGGAGAGAGTAAAAAAATACTTCGATACCATTTGATGAAAGAAGAAAACGAAGAGTATCTGGAGGCAGTTAAAAATAATGATTTAATAGAAATTGCTGATGCTTTGGGCGATATGATGTATATTTTGTGTGGGACTATTATTGAACATGGTTTACAGGATAAAATAGAGGCTGTTTTTGATGAAATTCAAAGGAGTAATATGAGTAAACTAGGTGAAGATGGAAGACCTATTTATCGCGAAGATGGTAAGGTAATGAAAGGGCCTAATTATTTTAAACCTGATTTTGCTAAAATTTTTGGAGACTTATAAAGTATTAAATTAAAAAGGGCGTTTTCAAATATTGAAAAACGCCCTTTTTAAATTTTTATGATAAATTAGATTTTTACCGTCCAACCAAATGGGTCTTCAGCTAATTTATGTTGGATATTAGTTAATTTTTCTTTCAATTGTAAAGCAATTGAATTTTCGATTTGAGGCAATTCGAAGTATTCATTTTTATAGGAGAAACCTTTGATAGGGCTTACCACTGCAGCAGTACCAGCTCCGAAAATTTCTTTAAGGCTGCCATTTTTGATTCCTTCAATTAATTCATCAACAAGGATAGAACGTACTTCAATGTTAATTCCTTCTCTTTTTGCCATGTCGATAAGGCTTTTTCGAGTAACTCCGTCAAGAATTCTTTCGCTTGTAGGAGCAGTTATTAAAGTATCGTTGATTCTAAAAAACACATTCATTGTTCCTGCTTCTTCCAGTTTTGTATGTGTAGCATCATCAGTCCAAATCACTTGTTGGAAACCTTCTTTATTTGCTAAAGTAGTCGGGTAGAATTGACCTGCGTAGTTACCACCGGTTTTTGCAGCACCAATACCACCATTTGCAGCTCTACTGTAATGTTCAGCAATTAGTACTTTAACTTCTCCTGAATAATAAGCTTTAGCAGGAGATAAGATAATCATAAATTTATATTCGTCAGAAGGATTAGCAACAACACCAAAACCAGTCGCAATCATAAATGGACGAATGTAAAGTGAGTTTCCTAAACCTTTTTTAATCCAAGCTTCATCTAATTTTAATAATTGATTTAATCCTTCGCTAAACAAATCTTCAGGAACTTCAGGCATAGCCATTCTTACAGCCGAAGTGTTAAAACGTTTGATGTTTTCATCAGGTCTAAAAAGCCAAATGTCATTATTGTCATCTTTGTAGGCTTTCATTCCTTCAAAAATTGTTTGTCCGTAATGGAAAATTCTTGAAGACGGATCCATCAAAAACGGAGCATAAGGTTTAATTGTAGGGTTTTGCCATTCTCCATTTTTAAAATCACATTCAAATAAATGATCAGTAAAAACAGAACCAAAATTTATATTTTCAAAATCTACTTCGTTAATTTTAGTATTAGGTGCTTTTATTATTTCAATTTTGTTGGCTTGAGTTGTACTCATAATAATGTGTTTATTTTTTTGAATGTATCATTAAGCTTTAAAGCGTAATTTCAGTTTTTGATGAAATTAAACTTTATTTCCTGCAAAAATACATAAAAAAGGACAAAATGCTTGCTAAAACTTTACTATTTGTTGCAGTTAAATTTGATTTTCGCACTTATTTAAAATAAAATGGAAAAAGATTAACATTTATATGAAATATGTAATAATTCATTTTTTTTGAAGCTCTGGTTGCTGTTTTTTTAAGTAATTTTGGTTACTGGGATTTTAATAAATGATGAAAAATTGAAAAGAGAAGTAATTCAAACACAAGATGGCTCTACTACAATTCATTTAGAGGAGTGGAATGAGAGTTATCATTCTAAACACGGTGCGATTCAAGAGGCGAAACATGTTTTTATTAAAAATGGATTATCGTTTTTTGAAGATAAAACGATTTCTATTTTAGAAATTGGATTCGGCACTGGTTTAAATGCATTTATTAGTTTTTTAGAAGCACCAGGTTTGAAACAAAAAATTGATTATGTAGGTGTAGAGGCATATCCCGTTGCTGCCGAAGAAATTTTATCAATGAATTATGTTGAAGAGTTGAATGCTCAAAATCAATTTGCGGTTTTCAAGAAAATGCACGAATCGAAATGGAATGAAAAAGTAAAACTGAGTGACGATTTTTCGCTAACTAAAAGACAGCAATTTTTTCAGGAGATTGATGATATTGCACAATTTGACTTGATATATTTTGATGCCTTTGGGTACAGAGTACAGCCTGAATTGTGGAGTACAGTAATTTTTCAAAAAATGTATAACGCTTTGAAAACAAAAGGGGTATTGGTCACTTATGCTGCAAGAGGTGTTGTTAAAAGAAGTATGCTTGAGGTAGGTTTTGATGTTCAAAAACTGGAAGGACCACCTGGTAAAAGAGAAATGTTTAGGGCATTAAAATAGTAATTTGTTAAAATTTAAAGCTATTTTGTTTTAAAATAATAAAAATGAAATTGTAGCGTTAATATTTTGTAATGCTATTAGTAAAAATCTTATTTTTACTTAACATTAAATTAATGTCTAATCTAAAAATTGTTGATCTATTATGTCGAAAGTTATGTTTGATTATACAAAATCAATATTAGAAAGAGTAAGTTTTGATTTAGTACTTTTTAGTAAAGAATTAGAAAAAGCAATAAAAACACTTTTGCCACATGAATTAAAGCAGTTGAAAGAATGGTTAGAGTCATATATTATTGAGAAACCAGAATTGAAACCATCTTTAGTGATAGTAAATATTTAAAAAGGAATCGAAAGATTCCTTTTTTTTTATGCTTTCATTTGTGTTGGGAGTTTGGAGAAAAAACCTTTTGTTTTAAAAAAATAGTTAAATATTTTTAAAATAACAGCTAGGTTTTTAATCTTATTTAGGTGTTTTTTAACTTTTGATTGCTTGTATGTAAGTGGACGTTTTTAGTAATTTACAATAGTTTATTTTAATAACTTAATACCCCAATCAATATGCCTAGAATGATTTATGATTATACGAAGTCAATACTTGAAAGAGTAAGCTTTGCCCCTGATTTATTTGGCAAAGAGTTAAAAAAAGCAGTTAGAAATTTGTTACCACACGAATTGGATCACCTTAGAAACTGGTTGATGTATTTTACCAAAGAAAAGCCAGAATTAAAAAAGTGCCTTGTGGTAATTGAAAAAAATTAAATTAGAGCTAGAGTCAGGATTTTCCTGACTCTATTTTTTTTGTAATGGACTAATAATTTGAACGTTTTGAAATACAATTGCTCCTTTTACAACACCGGCAATAGTACTTCTTAAGGCTTCTATAATTTGAATTTTTAATTCGCTTTTTGGGAAAATCAAACTAACTTCTCTTGCTGGTTTAGGTTCAGAGAAATGACGTAATTTTAATTTGTCAGATTCTTTTAGGTCTAAAGTATGTAAATAAGGAAGAAGTGTTGTTCCTAATCCTTCATCTGCCAGTTTTATTAAGGTTTCAAAACTTCCGCTTTCAATTTGGAAATTATTGTTGTCTGTTCGGGAGTTATTTTTGCAAAGATTAATAATTCCGTCTCTAAAACAGTGTCCGTCTTGTAATAATAGAATTTCATCAATATTTAAGTCGTCGATTGTAATTTCTTTCTTTTGGAAACTATGATGACTTTCTGGAATGTAGGCCACGAAAGGTTCAAAATACAAAACAATTTCTTTTATTTTTTCCTCCATTAAAGGAGTCGCAGCAATTGCAGCGTCCAAATGTCCATTGTTGAGTTTGGTAATTATTTCTTCGGTATTTAACTCTTCGATGATCAGTTTTACCTTTGGATGTTTTTTGATGAAATTATTTAAAAACATAGGTAATAATGTAGGCATGATAGTAGGTATGATGCCTAGTCTGAATTCGCCGCCTATATATCCTTTTTGTTGCTCAACAATATCTTGAATTCTGTCGGCTTCGTTTACAATGTTTTTAGCCTGAGAAACAATTTTTTGACCAATGTCAGTTAATTGGATTGGTTTTTTTGTTCTGTCAAATATTTGAATGTTAAGTTCTTCTTCAATCTTTTGGATTTGCATACTCAGTGTGGGTTGAGTAACAAAACATTTTTCGGCAGCCAATGTAAAATTTTTATATTCGGCTACTGCTAAGACATATTTAAGTTGGGTAATAGTCATAAATAGAGGATTTTGATGCAAATATAAAAACAATCAGTTTAATCTATGATGAATATTCTTTTTAATTATTCTGTATTTCTAGTATCATTCTGTATGATTTAAAGATTAGTGTTTGATTACAAATAAAAATTATAGTCTATGTTTTTCTTTCAGGTGTTAATTTATTAGGAATATTATTGATTGAGGGTGTTGTTTTTTGATTAGTATTTATTATTTTCAAAAAAATATTATATTTTTCTAATTTGTGTGTTATTTAGGTTTATTTTTGAATTATGAAATTAACAGCACGTCTTTTTTTATTTCTCTTTATTGCCTTTTTATCAACGCCAATGATTAAAACGTTGATAGAGAAGTCTACTAATACATCTATATCTTTCAGTATTTCAGAAGAAGAGCAGGTTAAAAAAGAAGTGAAAGCCGAACTTTATTTTTTGACTTTTCCTGTAACTTTTGAATTAAAAAAAACAAATTTGAAAAATTTAGTTTTTTTGGAATATTTGTCGAAACTCGATTATGTTTTTAGAGTAATATTTTCTCCACCTCCCAACTTTACATAATACAGTCTATTTCACGATTTTAATTTTTTTGATATTATTTTCAATGATATCAAAGAGTAAATGTAATTTATTGTAGTATTATGTCTAAAAAAATTAATCTTTTCGCTAACCTAAAATCTGATTTTGCATCTGGTTTGGTGGTTTTTTTAGTGGCATTGCCATTATGTTTAGGAATTGCAATGGCTTCTGGAGCTCCTTTGTTCTCGGGTATTATAGCAGGTATTGTAGGAGGTATTGTAGTAGGCTATTTGAGTCAGTCTCATATTAGTGTTTCCGGACCTGCAGCTGGATTAACAGCAATTGTTTTAACAGCAATTACTGATTTGGGAGCTTTTGATGTTTTCTTGACGGCGGTTTTTTTAGCGGGAGTTTTTCAATTGCTATTGGGGTTTATTAAAGCTGGGAGTATATCTAATTATTTTCCAACTAATGTAATCGAAGGAATGCTTGCTGGAATTGGAATAATAATAATATTAAAACAACTTCCGCATGCTTTTGGATACGATGCTGATTTTGAAGGAGATGAGGCTTTTATTCAAATTGATGGTGATAATACCTTTTTTGCTTTGTTTAAAGTTTTGAATCATTTTCAATTAGGGGCAATCATTGTTACTTTGGTTTCTTTAGTAATTTTGATTTCATGGGAAAAAGTGGAATTTTTGAAAAAAATTAAGTTAGTTCCAGGTGCCTTAATTGCTGTAATTGCCGGAATTATAATTAATGAGATATTTATTAGTACAGAAAGTTCATTAGCTATTGCTAGTACACATTTAGTTTCCTTACCAGTACCAACAACTCTTGATGAATTTAAAGCAATTATAGTAACTCCTAATTTTTCAGGTTTATCTAATTCAAAAGTTTGGACAGTTGGTTTAACTATTGCCATTGTGGCTTCTATTGAAACTTTATTATGCGTTGAAGCTGCCGATAGACTAGATGCGCAGAAGAGATATACTAATACTAATGTGGAATTAAAAGCGCAAGGTATTGGAAATATTGTTAGTTCATTAATAGGTGGTTTACCAATGACTTCAGTTGTAGTTCGTACTTCTGCAAATAATAATGCAGGAGCTAAGTCTAAAATGTCAACTATAATTCATGGTATTTTACTTTTATTGAGTGTGTTAATTATTCCGGCTTTATTAAATAAGATTCCTTTAGCGACTTTAGCAACGGTTTTAATATTAGTGGGATATAAACTAGCTAAACCTTCTACCATAAAGCACTTTTTTGAAAAAGGTAAATATCAATTTATTCCTTTTATAGCAACTATGGTTGCTGTAGTAGCAACTGATTTGCTGAAGGGAGTTACCCTTGGCATAATTATCAGTATTATTTTTGTTCTTAAAGGAAATTTAAAAAGAGCTTATACTTTCAAAAAAGAAGAATATGTTGATGGTGATATTATTCATATCGATTTAGCACAAGAAGTTTCTTTCTTGAATAAGGCTGCAATTAAGAATACTTTGAAAGCTATTCCTGAAAATTCAAAAGTGATTATTTCAGCTCATGATACAGTTTATATTGCTCATGATATTTTAGATTTAATAAAAGAATTTAAAACAATTAGAGCTGTTGAAGAAAATATTAAAGTAAAATTAAAAGGTTTTAAAGAAGCGTATCAGTTGCAAAATTCAGATGAAGTTCCTAATCATGTTTCTATTGAACATTATTATGATGTAGCTAAAAGGGCTATGGTGAAAAAAGAGGTTTTTTAGTTTTTTTTGATTCTGTTAAATAATTTAATACAAGCGTAAATGGATGATTTTTATAAAAAAATATTAGAAAATAATAAGGAATGGGTTGAAAAAGCATTAGAAAAAGATCCTAATTATTTTGCTGATTTAGCCAAAGGTCAAACCCCTCCATTGTTATGGATAGGTTGTTCAGATAGTCGTGTTCCTGCCAATGAAATTATCGGAGCCAAACCGGGCGAGGTATTCGTTCACAGGAATATTGCCAATATGGTAGTGCATTCGGATATGAATATGTTGAGTGTATTAGATTATGCTGTTAATGTGTTAAAAGTAAAGCACGTAATTGTATGTGGACATTATGGATGTGGAGGAGTTAAAGCTGCTATGGGAAATCAATCCATTGGAATTATTGACAATTGGATAAGGCATATTAAAGATGTTTATCGATTGCATAATGCTTATTTAGATTCTATTTATGATGAAACAATCCGTTTTAATACTTTCGTTGAAATCAATGTAAAAGAGCAGGTTTTTGATTTGGCTAAAACATCGATTGTTCAAACGGCCTGGAAGCTGGGGCAAGAGTTAACCTTGCACGGTTGGGTTTATGGATTAAATTCTGGTTTTGTTACAGATTTGAATGTTAATTTGAGTTCTAATATAGAATTAGATGAAGTGTATCAATTGAATTTTTAAAATAAAAATCGCCCAAAAGGCGATTTTTTTATTCATTATCCATATTTTCATTAAAAGCTGAAGGTAGTAGCGTAGGTATAAATTTAATCAAAATAGGAAGCAGCAAACTTCCACCAGGAAGTAAAAAGATAGTCAAAGAAGGTATCGTTTTACAAATGTCTAAAAGCTGTTTTTTTACTTTCTTTTTTTCTTTTTCGTCCAAATCCCTTCTAGTTGAATGGGCTAATAAAATCATTAATTCTTTACTTTGAACAATTTCTTTTATCAATCGATTCTTGTTTCTGGTCATAAGTGTAAAAACACTTTGCGTAGTTTGATCGTAAAAATGTTTTACGGGATTTGAATAATTAAAATATGGAATTTCTTTTTGATATTTAGTAATAAACGCATCGGTATTTTTGATGCTTTCTAATACAAAATCGGTAGGGATTTTAAGGTTTTCGGCTAATTTATGTAGAAAATAAATTTCTTCATTTTCAATTTCTCCATCACTCCACATAGCCATTCCGGCCATATCGAGTAGATAGTATGTTTCTAAATCAGAACTAAAATAATCTAATTTAAGTTCATCAATATTTTTAATATTAATTTTTGAAAATTTACTATAACGTACAGAAGCTTCAAAAAGTTTGATTAATAAATCGTCATAATTAGATTTATTGGTTTTAATTTTTAATGCTAATGTAACTACACTAATTACAGCTTCCTCTAGTTTTTTTAAGTATTTCTCCGGAATTCGGCCATTAATAAGATATTGTCTAAAAGCTAAAATATCAATAAAAAGCAAGGCATTCGTTACAATGTGAGAAAAGTTTTTATTGATAATATCCACATTAGTCTGAACTCGGGTATCAATAATTTTCTCAAGGTTTAATGCAGGAGCTCCGTTCGGTAAAATTTTCTTAAATAAATCAAATCCCTGTGGGTGCATGTCGTCATAAAAGTCGAGACATTTTTTTATAAATACATTGGTATCTACTTCCTGAGTTGTTAATCCGAAAATATTATAGAGCGTATTTAATAGGGCAACTTTAGGAATTTCATTTTGAACCCAGCCTTTGGTCTCAATTGCTACTGGACTTTCAAAGGAAATAATGTGACCGTAAATAAATCCGGTCGCTCTTGTTTTTTTATAAAAAGTATCAGTTTCCAAGAAAAGATGTTCTTTCTTGAAATCCTGTTTGATGAAAAATTTATCAATCCAACCGGGAGCAGAAGGGTTAATCATAATTACTTTTTGAGGATACAAAGCTATGTTTTTTTATAGTTTTGATGTTATATAAAAATAAAAAAACCGTCTTAAATATGTTAAATAAGACGGTTTTGAAAGAATCGTATGAGATTATTTTATAATTCCTGAGCAAGCTACTCTTGCGCCAGCGTTTCCTGCCGGTTGAGAAGTGAAATCATCGGTGCCATCATGTACAATTAAACCTTTTCCTAAGATGTCTTTAGTTTGGTCACCACAACCTATGCACCATTCATCAGTTGTTAGTTTTATTGTGCCATTTCCATTAGCATCGGCTGTGAAATTACCAATATCGCCTTTGTGATATTCTCCAACACCCCATTTTCCATGTTTTTTAAAAGTTGGATTCCAATGTCCTCCTGCCGAACTTCCATCTGCTGCTGAACAATCTGATTTTTCGTGAATGTGGATAGCATGAATTCCCGGTTTTAATCCGGATAATTTTGCTTCAAAAGTTACTTTTCCATTTTTCTCAATAAAAGTAGCTGTCCCTGAGACACTGCTGTTACTTTTAGCTTCAAATGCGATATTTAGTTTTTTAGTATCAGCTGATTTGTTTTGAGGTTTACATCCAACAAAAATGGTTGATAAACCTAATGTAAAAAGAATGAATTTTTTCATGATTTAGTGAAATAGGATTTTAAATTATAAAAATACTATAAAAAGTAACGAACATCAAAGTTAAATAACATTCTATTTAGATTTTTCTCCTACAAAATGGTTAGTTGGCGATTTGAATAAAATATTGAACGAAGTCAAACTTCCGTAAATTCTTGTGATGTATTGCTGTAATTCAATCTTTTCAATTTCTTCCAGATTACTTGAATTGACTTTTTGTTCCATTACGCGCAAACGATCTCTAACCATTACTATTTTATGAAAAAAAGTATCAATTGGAATTTCTTTTGAAGCTAAGCCGGGCTGACCTGGTTCCAGAATTAATTTTCCTCCTTTCCATTTATCGCCTATTGGAACAATTTCTGAAATATCCGACCATTTTTTTAGAAGATTACGTAAAGTTGTTTCTACTTCAGAGAAGCTTACCGTATCCACTTCATTTTCGGCGGCTTCAATGATTTGAAAAGTATCGTCAAGAGGAATGGTTTCTAATCCTTTTTCTATAAATGTTACCCAATAGTCAGTTGATGAAACATTCGTAATTACCCCTTTTCCGTATTTAGGGTGTTCTATTCGCGAGCCTATACCTAGTATTTTCATGATTGTAATGTTTTTATCTAAAATAGGAACAATTTTTGTGATTTCAAAGGAAGAAATTGAGCTAACGCTCCTTTTAAATTAAATTCAAATTAAGAATTATACTTAATTTTAAATTGTTGTTTATCAGGTTTTAGTTGTGATGTTAAATAATTAATAATTATGAAAAAAAGTAAAATTGTTTATTTAGTACTGTTTTGTTTTACAATTCTAACAGGATTTTCGCAAGAAAAAACGAGAAGACAAATTAGAGCAGAAGAAAAAATTCAAAAGCAAAAAGAAATTGAAAAATTAATTGATGCTCGAGAATTTGAATTTGTTGCTCAAAATTTGAATTCTCAAATATTTAATTTTGTTGATTTAACTACGAATCCCAATTTTATAAAATTCAAACCTGATTTTATAAAAAGTGATATGCCGTATTTTGGGAGAGGTTTTAGCGGTTTAGCTTATGCCGGAAGTGATACAGGTCTAAAATTTGAAGGAAAACCCGAAAAATTTACCGTAAAGAAAAACAGAAAGGGGTATCAGCTTGATGTTGTAGTTAAGGGACAACAGGATTCTTTCAACTTAGGTCTTTCAGTAGGGTTTGACGGAGGTGCGACTTTATCTGTTATTAGTAATAATAGAAGTCCGATTAATTATTTTGGGGCTATCTTGGCCATAAAAGAAGAAAAAAAGCAGTGATTAAAAGAAAAAACGTCCCGTCCAGATAGCTATCGAGATGGGACATTTTTTATGATTGTTTTAGAAGAAAATATTTAAAAACAATATTTGTTTTCGGCTATAATCTTAGCACTAATCGTTCTTCTGATTTCAACAATATTAGGCATGTTTGTATATTTAGTGTAACGTCTTAATCCCATAAGCATCATGCGTTGTTCATCGCCTTCGGCAAAAGAGATGATACTTTCTTTTCCTTTTTGGGTAATAATATCAACCGCTTTGTACAAATATAATTTTGCCATCGCAATTTGTTCTTTGATATTGGCTTCGCCTACTTTTTTAGCCAACTTTTCAGTTCTCAATACAGTAGATTCGGCCATATAAATTTCGATTAAAATATCGGCAGAAGCAATCAATAATTGTTGGTGTTCATCTAAATCCGGACCGTATTTTTGAACAGCTCCACCAGCAACCATCAGGAAGGCTTTTTTCAATTTGCTGATCATTTCTTTTTCTTCAGAAAATAATTCCGAATAATCCGGGGTATCGAAAGATGGAATACTCATTAAATCTTCCTGTACTTTAGATGCCGGACCTAATAAATCCACATGACCTTTCATGGCTTTTTTAATCAGCATTCCTACCGAAAGCATACGGTTGATTTCGTTAGTTCCTTCATAGATTCGGGTAATTCTTGCATCACGCCAGGCACTTTCCATCGGAGTATCTTCGGAAAATCCCATTCCTCCAAAAATTTGAATTCCTTCGTCAGAACAATTCTGAATATCCTCAGAAACTGCAACTTTTAAAATAGCACATTCGATGGCAAATTCCTCTACACCTTTTAATTCAGCATCCTGATGAGGTTCACCTGCGTTTTCGCGAATAGCAATTCGTTCTTCTATACTTTTGGCCGCTCTGTAAACGGCACTTTCTCCGGCATAACAGCTAGTAGCCATTTCGGCTAATTTGTATCGGATAGCGCCAAATTTAGAAATAGGAACATTAAACTGGATTCTTTCATTCGAATATTTGGCAGCACCCGAAATGATTCTTCGTTGTGAATCCAAACAAGCCGCAGCCAGTTTGATACGTCCCACATTCAAAGCGTTCATGGCTATTTTAAAACCGTTTCCTCTCTCGGAAAGCATGTTTTCTACAGGAACTTTCGTTTCATTAAAGAATACCTGACGGGTTGACGAAGCACGAATTCCTAATTTGTGTTCTTCTTCGTTCGTAGAAATACCGTTCTCAGGATTGTTTTCTACAATAAAACCGGTTATGTTTTTATCATCTTCAATTCGAGCAAAAACAATAAATAGGGAGCAAAATCCAGCATTGGTAATCCACATTTTTTGTCCGGTGATTTTGTAATGCGTTCCGTCTTCGGACAAAACTGCTTTTGTCTTTCCGGAATTAGCATCACTTCCTGCGCCGGGCTCGGTTAAACAGTAAGCACCAAACCATTCGCCGGAAGCCAGTTTAGGTACATATTTCTGTTTTTGCTCTTCGGTACCATACAACGTGATTGGTAAAGTTCCAATTCCGGTGTGCGCACCAAAAGCACTCGAAAACGAACCGGTAGCTCCCGAAATATAATCGCAAACTAAAACAGTATCAACAAATCCCATTCCCATTCCGCCATAGGCTTCAGGAACAGAAATACTTAAAAGTCCCAGTTCGGCTGCTTTGTGCATACATTCAACGGTGAATCCAAAGTCTCTTTTTTCAAAACGGTCTTTGTTAGGCCAAAGTTCTTTATCAACGAATTCTTTGACCATATCGCGCATCATTTTTTGTTCTTCAGAGAAATCTTCAGGAATAAAAATATCTTCGCATTTTGTCTCTTTTACGAGGAATTGTCCCCCTCTTGTTTTGTTGTCCATTTTGCTGATTTTTTTAGTTTCTTAATTGAGGTAGCCAACTTGTCATTCCGACGAAGGAGGAATCTCATGATAGTTTTTATTTTTTGGATTCTTCTTTCGTAGTAGTAACAAAAGAAGAATGAATATTTACAAAAGTTCAAAAACCCCCGCAGCTCCTTGTCCTGTTCCCACACACATTGTTACAATTCCGTATTTATTGCCGCGGCGTTTCATTTCGTCGAATAGCTGAACAGATAATTTGGCTCCTGTGCAGCCTAATGGATGTCCTAAAGCAATAGCACCTCCGTTTACATTTACAATATCCGGATTCAGTCCTAATTCCCTGATTACAGCTAAAGATTGAGAGGCGAAGGCTTCGTTTAATTCAATTAAATCAATGTCTTTCAATTGTAATCCCGCTTGTTTCAATGCTTTTGGAATTGCTTTTACAGGTCCAATTCCCATGATTCTTGGTTCCACACCAGCCGAAGCATAATTGACTAATCGGGCTATTGGTCTTAAGTTCAATTCTTTTACCAATTCTTCGCTCATGATTAAAACAAAGGCTGCACCATCACTCATTTGCGATGAGGTTCCGGCAGTAACGCTTCCGTCGGCAGCAAAAACAGGTCTTAGTTTTGCCAAAGCTTCGAGAGAAGTATCCGCTCTCGGGCCTTCGTCTTTATTGACAGTGTAAGATGTGGTTTCCTTTTTACCTTTTGAATTAATAAAAGTTTGTTCAACAGTAATAGGGACAATTTGTGAGTCAAATTTGCCTTCAGCTTGTGCTTTTAATGCTTTTTGGTGTGAATTATAGGAAAATAAATCCTGATCTTCTCTGGAAACATTGAATTGTTTGGCAACGGCTTCGGCGGTTAGTCCCATTCCCCAGTAATAATCTTCATGTCCTGCTTTGGCAAGAGCATAATCAGGAGTGGGTTTGTAACCTCCCATTGGAATAAAACTCATGCTTTCGGCACCACCGGCAATAATACAATCTGCCATTCCCGATTGGATTCGGGCAGTTGCCATTCCGATAGTTTCCAGCCCCGAGGCGCAATAACGATTGACCGTTACACCCGGAACATCATTGATTTCTAATCCCATTAAAGAAATTAAACGACCAAAATTCAAGCCTTGTTCTGCTTCTGGCATGGCATTTCCTACCATAACATCATCAATACGTTTTTTGTCAAAATCAGGCAATTCATTCATCATGTGTTGGATGGTTTCTGCTGCCAATTCATCCGGTCTTTTAAACCGGAACAGTCCTTTAGGAGCTTTTCCCACGGCTGTTCGGTATGCTTTTACTATATAGGCTGTTTTCATAAAATGTGTATTAAGATTGTAGTATTAAGTATTAAGACTGCCAATCGATATCATTATTGTTTTTTTAGAGATTTTTGAAGTGCAAAATTCATATTGCTGACTTCGACTAATTCATTTATTATAGGAGAAACTTTTTCTTCGTCTAATAAATTCAGACGTTTTGAAATTATCAATTGAGTAATTAATTCGTAAGTTGAACCATTTGCAATTCCTAAGAAATGAGCAAATTCATTGTTTGAATTTCTTCCAGAACCTTCAGCAATATTGGAAGGAATAGAAACAGCACATTTTTTAATTTGATGTGTTAAGTTGAATTTTTCATCAGAAGGTAATTCTGAAGTGACTTTATAAACATCCACAGTAATGTCTATTGCTTTTTGCCAAATTTTTAATTTTTCAAATTGATGCATAGTCTTAATACTTAATTCTTAATACTTAATTCTTAATACTTAATTCTTAATACTTAATTCTTAATACTTAATTCTTAATACTTAATTCTTAATACTTAATTCTTAATACTTAATTCTTAATACTTAATTCTTAAAAATTAATTTCTCAACGGTTTCCCCGCTTTCAACATATATTGAATACGTTCCAGTGTTTTTCTTTCTGTACAAAGCGATAAGAAAGCTTCTCTTTCTAAATCAAGTAAATACTGTTCTGATACCAATGTCGGTTCGGATAAATCACCTCCGGCCATGACATAAGCCAGTTTGTTGGCTATTTTTTTATCGTGTTCAGAGATGTAACTTCCGGCGACCATTTGATCGGTTCCTACTAAGAACATTCCTAAAGCTTGTTTCCCTAATACTTTAATATCATTACGTCGGATAGGTTGGGTATATCCCGCTTCAGCCATTAACAAAGCGTGTTTCTTAGCTTCTGCAATTTGGCGGTCTTTGTTTACTACAATAATGTCTTTACCGTGTTGCAATAAACCTGTGTCAAAAGCTTCATAACCAGAAGTCGAAACTTTAGCCATAGCAATCGTTAAGAAATATTCCTGTAAAGTGTTCAATTCTACATCGTTTTTACGGAATAAATCAGAAGCACGTAAGGTCATTTCTTTCGAACCACCACCACCAGGAATCACACCAACACCAAATTCCACCAATCCCATATAGGTTTCTGCTGCAGCGACCACTTTATCAGCATGTAAGCTCATTTCGCATCCGCCGCCAAAAGTCATTCCGTTTGGAGCAACAACAACTGGAATCGAAGAATAACGTACACGCATCATGGTATCCTGAAACATTTTAATCGCCATATTGAGTTCTTCATATTCTTGTTCGACGGCCATCATAAAAATCATTCCGATATTGGCACCAACCGAAAAATTAGCTGCCTGATTCCCAATAACCAATCCCGAATATTCTTTTTCCGCTAAATCAATTCCTTTGTTAATGGCTTGTAAAACATCGCCACCAATAGTGTTCATTTTCGATTTGAATTCGATATTTAAAATTCCGTCTCCCAAATTTTCGATGATAGCACCGCTGTTACTCCAAACTTTTTTGCTTTCGCGAATGTTATTCAGAATGATAAATGCATCTTGTCCCGGAATTTTTTCCTGTACTTTTTTCGGAATATCGTAAAAGTATGTTGCGCCTTCTTTTACAGTGTAAAAGCTATTGTTTCCCGAAGCTAACATTTCATTAACCCAGGCTGCAGGATTGTGTCCTTCAGCTTTAATTATTTCGAGACCTTTTTCAACACCAATGGCATCCCAAATTTCGAACGGACCATTTTCCCATCCAAAACCGGCTTTCATGGCATCATCAATTTTATATAACTCATCTGAGATTTCAGGAATTCTATTCGATACATAAGCAAATAAAGCGGCGAAGCTTTTTCGGTAAAATTCACCCGCTTTGTCTTGTCCTTTTAGTAAAATTTTAAAGCGATCGATAGGTTTTTCGATGGTTTTTGTCAATTCTAAAGTGGCAAAAGAAGCTTTTTTAGCAGCACGGTATTCTAAAGTGTTTAAGTCTAAAGAAAGAATGTCTTTGTCCACTTTTTTATAAAATCCCTGTCCTGTTTTACTTCCAAACCATTTGTTTTCTATCATTTTATTGATAAAATCCGGAAGTTTAAATAATTCATGAGCTTCATCATTTGGACAATTTTCATAAATACCATTGGCAACATGTACCAATGTATCTAAACCAACAACATCAACGGTTCGAAATGTAGCTGACTTTGGTCGCCCAATTACCGGTCCTGTTAATTTATCGACTTCTTCAATGGTTAATCCCATTGCTGCAACCAAATGAAACAAACTCTGAATTCCGAAAACACCAATACGGTTCCCGATAAATGCTGGAGTATCTTTAGCAACCACCGAAGTTTTGCCTAAGAATTGTTCACCATAATTATTCAGAAAATCCAATACATCAGTCGAAGTTTTTGGTCCCGGAATAATTTCGAATAACTTTAAGTAACGCGCCGGATTAAAAAAGTGTGTTCCGCAAAAGTGTTTTTGAAAATCTTCGCTTCTGCCTTCGCTCATAAAATGTATTGGAATTCCGGATGTATTGGAAGTAACCAAAGTTCCTGGAGTTCTGAATTCGTCAATTTGTTCGAAAACCAGTTTTTTAACATTAAGACGTTCAACCACCACTTCAATAATCCAGTCAACACCTGCAATTTTTGCTATATCATCAGTGGTATTTCCAGTGGTAATTCTACTAGCGAATTTTGCGCTGTAAATAGGGGATGGCTTTGATTTTAATGAATTAGCTAAATGTTCATTTACAATTCGGTTTCTTACGGCTTTAGATTCCAGAGTGAGTCCTTTTTTGCTTTCGGTTTCAGTAAGCTCCTTTGGAATGATATCCAAAAGCAAGACCTCGACACCAATATTGGCAAAATGACAAGCAATTCCCGAACCCATAATTCCGGAACCAATTACGGCAACTTTTTTAATTGTGCGTTTCATACCTTGTTACTATTTGTTTTTCATCTGAATATAGGAAGTGCTATGTTTATGATTTATTTTTCGAATTCATAGCGTTATTTTTTGCTACATTTTCAGATGAGTTAAATATTTCTTTATCTTGAATTAACTTATTTATGGTTTCGGCAACTTCAATAAAGTTTTCCCATTTTTCTTCAGAAACGTGTTTTTTGATGGTATCATTAAACTGAATCACGGTATTTTTAGATAATTCTCTTTTTTCTTTACCAAATTCAGTGAGGTAAATTAAAACTCCTCGTCCATCCTCGGGATTTTTCTTTTTAATGATTAATCCCTTTTCTTCCATTGTTTTTAATGTACGTGTCAAACTGGTTGCTTCCATTCCCATTTTAGGACCTAATGCTGTTGATGGGATACCTTTTTCTTTGTCAATACTTAATAAGGCAAATCCAGTTGCCATTGTGGCACCGTATTTAGCTGCTTCTTCGTTGTACATACGTGAGATAGCTTGCCAAGTCGCTCTTAAGATGTAATCTATTGTTTTGTCTTTCATGTGGCAGACATATTAGGTTTCTTTTAAAAAGTAAATCTATTTTTTGTCATAATCTTTTTATTTTGATTAAAAAATAGGATATTAGCATTGTCTTATTTTCAAATATAAGAAAAAATAGTATGCATGCATAATAAAAAACAGCTATTTTTCTGTTAAATAATTATAAATTAGAAAAAAAAGAGATTGTTACAAGTGTTGTGTAACAATCTCTTTTTGATTATTTGGGTTTGTGATTTATAAAAATTTAGATATCGTAGATTTTTTTATAAAGTTCCTGATATTTTTCCAAAATATTTTTTCGTTTCAATTTAAGAGTTGGTGTCAATTCGCCACCATCAATGGACCAAACGGTAGGAGTGAGTTCGAATTTTTTAATTTGTTCCCAGTGTCCAAATTTACTATTAATACTGTCAATTTCCTGTTGGATTCGCGTAATCACTTTTTCGTTAGTTACGATTTCCTGATTTGATTTCCCAATGTCGGTTTTGTTTTTGTTAGCCCATTCTTTTATAAAATCAAAATTGGGTTGGATAAAAGCTGCTGGCATTTTTTGTCCCTCGCCAATGACCATGATTTGTTCTATAAAACGGGATTGTTTCATGGTGTTTTCAATCAGCTGAGGTGCAATGTATTTTCCGCCAGAAGTTTTGAACATTTCTTTTTTACGGTCAGTGATTTTCAAAAATCCGTCTTTGTCTAAATTTCCAATATCACCAGTGTGAAAATAGCCTTCGGTAATGACTTCTTTTGTTAAAGTTTCATTTTTGTAATAGCCCATCATTACATTAGGACCTTTACAAAGGATTTCGCCGTCTTCGGCAATTTTAACTTGGACATTATCGATTACTTTTCCAACGGTTCCAATTCGGAAACCAAAATTACGCATGTCATTAACTGCAATTACAGGAGATGTTTCGGTAAGTCCGTAACCTTCCATGACTGGAATTTGTGCTGCAGCAAATATGCGTGATAAACGGGGTTGTAAGGCGGCACTACCGGATACCATCACTTCGATTTTTCCACCCAAACCTTCTTTCCATTTACTGAAAATAAGTTTACGTGCAATTTTTAACTGAAATTCATACCAAAATCCATTAGCGCCATAAGGTTCGTAGCAAATACCTAAGTTAATAGCCCAAAAGAACAATTTCTTTTTAATTCCGGTTAATTCGGTTCCTTTAGCGTATATTTTGTCATATACTTTTTCTATTAATCGCGGAACAGCTGTTATAACTGTAGGTTGTACTTCTTTTATGTTTTCTCCAATTTTCTCTATAGATTCACCAAAATAGATGGAAACACCATAAAATTGGTACAGATACAAAACCATTCTTTCGAAAATATGGCAAATAGGTAAAAAACTTAAAGCACGGCTTTTTCCAGCTTCAAAAGGAATTCTGGATGCGCTTCCTAATACATTGGAAACAATATTTTGATGAGAAAGCATTACACCTTTTGGGTTTCCTGTTGTTCCTGAAGTATAAATGATGGTAGCTAAGTCTTCTGTTTTGATACTTTTTTTTCGGGCTTCCACTTCTTCCTGATTGCTATTATCTTCTCCCAGAACTAATAATTCTTTCCAATTTTTACAATTGACTATATTGTTAAAACTATACACTTCTTTGAGAAGTGGTAACTTGTTTTTAACAGCGTTTATTTTTTTTAAAACATCTTCGTCAGATACAATACAATAACTAGCTTCACTATGATTCAAAATATATTCATAGTCTAGTTCTGAAATAGTGGGATAGATGGGAACAGTTTGAGCTCCGGTTTGTAAAATTCCGATATCGACAATATGCCATTCCGTTCTGTTATTAGAAGAAATGATTGCAATTTTATCTTCTTTTTGAACACCTAATCGTAAAAATGCTCTTGAAATGCAATTGGCTTGTGCAATATATTCCTGTGTAGTAGTTTTTATCCATACACCATTTTGCTTTGAGGCTAAAGCATCAGGAATAGAAATAAATTCATCTTGTTGATGATAAGGAAAGTCAAAGATTCGGGTGATTGATTTCATTTTGATGTTGTTTGAATCCTATGCAAATTATAAAAAAAAAGCTAAAGTTAGCTTTTTTGAATAATAAAAAAGAAGTCTTTTTTGTTGATATAATGTAGAGTAGTATGAACTCTTATGTGTTACATGTAATTTAAATAAATCATGTTTTAAGTCTATTTAGATCAATGAAAATATAAAAAAATGATTTTTAACTATAAGATTTTGAGAAGTTAATGATTCATTGGTTTTTTTTTATTAATTTAAATAGCTCATTTTAAATCAAAAAAAGGATGATAGGTCTATAGTTTTTATCTATCAATATTTTTATTTTGATAGTTTTATCTTTTTAAATTAGCCGTATGAAAATAAACAAATAAATAAAAAAAATATAGTATTATGGAAAACATGAAGAATTCAAATGGTGGGGGTAAATGCCCATTTTCAGGAGGTGCGCAACAAAAAAGTGCGGGTTCAGGTACGACTAATAATGACTGGTGGCCAAATCAGTTAAAATTGAATATTTTGCGTCAGCATGCTAATTTTTCAAATCCTATGGGAGAAGGTTTTAATTATGCCGAAGCTTTTAAGAGTTTGGATTTAGCGGCTGTCAAAAAAGATATTTTTGATTTAATGACTTCTTCTCAGGATTGGTGGCCAGCTGATTATGGACATTACGGACCATTTTTTATTCGAATGGCTTGGCACAGTGCCGGTACTTATCGTATAGCTGACGGTAGAGGAGGAGGAGGTTCAGGTTCACAACGTTTTGCACCATTGAACAGTTGGCCTGATAATGTGAATTTAGATAAGGCGCGATTGCTTTTGTGGCCTGTAAAAAAGAAATACGGTAAGAAAATTTCATGGGCTGATTTAATGATATTGGCAGGAAATTGCGCTTTGGAATCCATGGGATTAAAGACATTTGGTTTTGCAGGTGGTCGTGAAGATATCTGGGAAACGGAACAGGATATTTATTGGGGAGTTGAAGGAAAATGGCTGGATGATAAGCGTTATAAAGGAGATCGCGAATTAGAAAATCCATTAGCAGCGGTACAAATGGGATTGATTTATGTGAATCCGGAAGGACCAAATGGAAATCCTGATCCAGTGGCCTCCGCAAGAGATATTAGGGAGACTTTTGGACGTATGGCTATGAATGATGAAGAAACTGTCGCTTTGGTAGCTGGAGGACATACCTTTGGTAAAACTCACGGAGCAGCTGATCCTGCCCAATATGTAGGAGCAGAACCTGAAGGTGCTGATATTGCCCAACAGGGTTTAGGATGGAAAAATACTTTCGGCAAAGGACATGGTGAGGATACTATTTCCAGTGGATTAGAAGGTGCATGGACTACGACTCCGACTAAATGGAGTAATAACTATTTTGAAAATTTGTTTGGTTTCGAATGGGAATTAACTAAAAGTCCCGCCGGAGCGCATCAATGGAAACCTAAAAATGGGGCAGGAGCAGGAACGGTTCCGGATGCACATAATCCATCAAAAAGTCATGCTCCAACAATGCTTACAGCCGATTTAGCGTTACGATTTGACCCAATTTATGAGAAGATTTCGAGAAATTTCTATGAAAACCCGGATAAGTTTGCTGATGCTTTTGCTCGTGCATGGTATAAATTGACGCATCGTGATATGGGACCAATTGCTCGCTATTTAGGGCCAGAAGTACCTAAAGAAGTTTTGATTTGGCAAGACCCAATTCCGGAAGTAAATCATAAATTAGTTGATGATAAAGATGTGGCTTTGCTTAAAGCAAAAATTTTAGAAACTGGATTGTCAGTTTCTGAATTAGTTGCAACAGCCTGGGCTTCGGCTTCTACTTTCAGAGGTTCTGATAAAAGAGGAGGAGCTAATGGTGCTCGTATTAGACTAGCGCCTCAAAAAGACTGGGAAGTAAATAATCCAGTGCAATTAGCCAAGGTGATTTCAAAATTAGAAACTGTTCAGGCAGAATTTAATAATGCACAATCTGATGGAAAGCAGATTTCTCTGGCCGATTTGATTGTTTTAGGAGGGAATACAGCTATTGAAAAAGCAGCTGCTCAGGCAGGGCATAAAATAGTTGTGCCATTTGCAGCTGGTAGAGGAGATGCGACACAAGAACAAACTGATGTAGAATCTTTTGCGGTTTTAGAGCCAATTGCCGATGGATTCCGTAATTATTTGAAAGCAAAATATACCATTTCGGCTGAGGAATTATTGGTTGATAAAGCGCAATTATTGACTCTTTCGGTTCCTGAATTGACAGTTTTAGTAGGAGGAATGCGTGTGTTGAATACTAATTTTGATCAATCTACTCTTGGGGTATTTACGAATCGTCCGGAAATGTTGACTAATGATTTCTTTGTGAATTTATTGGATTTCGACAATAGCTGGAAAGCAACTTCGGCTTATGAGGATGTTTTTGAAGGAAGTAACCGTAAAACGGGAATTGCTAAATGGAAAGGAAGTCGTGTGGATCTTATTTTTGGTTCCAATTCAGAGTTGCGAGCTATTGCTGAGGTTTATGCTTGCGCTGATTCTGGCGAAAAGTTTGTCAACGATTTTGTGGCAGCTTGGACCAAAGTGATGAATTTAGACCGTTTTGATTTAGTTTAGTTATTATTTACAAAACAAAATCCCGTTCTGATTACTATCGGAACGGGATTTTTATTGGATTTAAATTTAGAAATTCGATTAAACGATTTTGTAAATTTTAGTGATGTCTTTTAAGATTTCGTCAAAATTAATGTTTAGGTCAATTAATTTTCCGCTATGAATGTCAAAAACCCAGCCATACACTTTTAGGTTTCTTTCGCTGTTGGCTTTTTGAACCTCGGCAGTTTTAATCACATTGATACATTGCTCCTGAACGTTCAATTCAACCAATCTTTTGTATTTTTCATTTTCATCAGCAATCGCATCCAATTCTTCTCTGTGAATTCGGTAAACGTCTCTGATGTTTCTTAACCAAGGATTTAAAATTCCTAAATCAGATTGTTGCATAGCAGCCAGTACCCCACCACAACCATAGTGACCACAAACTACAATATGGTTTACTTTTAAACTTCCTACTGCATAATTAATAACAGACATCGAATTCAAATCGGTGTTAGGAACCATATTGGCAATATTTCTGTGTACAAAAACCTCGCCTGGTTGTAATCCCATTACCTCTTCGGCAGTTACACGGCTGTCAGAACATCCAATGTAAAGTATTTCAGGTGCTTGTCCTGCGCCTAGTTTGTCAAAATAAGTTTCATCTGCTTGAAGTTGTTTAGCAATCCACTTTTTGTTGTTTTCAAAAATTTGTTTGATATCCATTTTTTAAAATTTTTGTCAAAGATACTATGTAAAACTAATCTAAAAAAATACTTTGGATATACTAATTTAGCGTACAGTTTAAGTTAAGACTAAAATCTTAATTTTAACACATGAAACAAGAAAGAAAAATTTACGATCCAGAATTCAAAATTAAAGCCGTTCAATTGAGTGAAG
>NZ_JBBYHU010000039.1:0-33053 GCF_038289905.1 Flavobacterium flavipallidum
TTTTTTAGCCGAAACTATATCTTGAAAAATCTCAAAAAGCAAAAATGACCGATAATGGATATCTAAAATCGGTCATTTTCTTTAATTTTTATTCAAAAGATAGATTACTTCTGAATGTGCCTTCAAAATAATTATTCATTAGACATTATCGCTCGGACAGGTTGGACAACAAACAATTTAATTACTGCAATTGAAAGTAATACCCCAACAGCCAAATACGATCTAATTACACTCTCAATTGGAGTAAACAACCAGTATCAAAATATCGCTTTCAGCATTTATGAAAAGGAATTCCCTCAATTAGTTAGCAAAGCAATTTCTCTGGCTAAGGGAGATAAAAACAACCTTATTGTAGTTTCCATACCTGATTACGCCTACACTTATTTTGGCCAAAGTTTTGGCAATCCTGAAACTATTACTACGGAAATCAAACGCTATAATACATTTGCACAATCGTATTGTGAAGCTAATAATATAACATTCGTAAACATCACGGATATCACACAAGAAGGATTAAACAACAGCATATTAGTCGCTACTGACGGATTACACCCATCTAAAGAAGCCTATGCTCTATTTGTAAAAAGGCTTCTTCCAAAAGCAGTAGCCATATTACAAAACTAAAAAAGGCTTGTTTTCTTAATTAAAAACAAGCCTTTTAAACTTATATAACTCTATTAACTCTCAGGAGCTAATTCTAATTCTAAACCTTCTAAATCAACCGTAATTGGAATTTGACACCCTAAACGGCTATTTGATTTTACATAAAAAGCCTCAGAAAGCATTGCTTCTTCGTCTTCTCCCATTTCCGGTAATGCTACATCATTTAACACATAACATTGACAAGAAGCACACATAGCCATTCCTCCGCAGGTACCTTCTACAGGTAACTCATAAGCTTTGCAAAGCTCCATGATATTCATAGCCATATCAGTAGGAGCCTGTAATTCATGAATAACTCCTTCTCTATCTTTAATTTTTATTAAAACATCCATTTTTTCTATTTGGAATTGATTGATCTTTTTTATTTACAGCAAATAATCTTTAGACAAAAGTCTTACAAGACATTTACAACAGTTTCTATTTGTGGAGCAAACTTTTTGATGGTAGTCTCAACACCAGCTTTAAGTGTCATTTGATTCACACTACAACTAGTACAAGCTCCTTCAAGACGCACTTTTACATGCTTATCGTCTTCAATAGCAATAAGACTTATGTTTCCTCCATCTGACTCTAAAAAAGGTCTGATTTCAGCAAGTGCTTTCTGAACTTCAATTGTTAATTCTTCTGTTGTCATTTTTTCTCTTAAATTATTTTTTTACTGCTGAACAACCAGCCATAGTAGTAATTTTGATAGCTTCAGTAGCAGGCAATGTTTCATTTCTACTTACTGTTTCTTCCACTACTTTACGAGTAATATTTTCAAAAACGGTTTCTATTACTGAACCGGTTTGTAAGGCTGCCGGACGACCATAATCTCCTGCTTCACGAATTGATTGCACAATTGGCACTTCTCCTAAAAATGGAACTGCTAAATCTTCAGCTAAATTTTTAGCTCCTTCCTGACCAAAAATATAGTATTTATTATTTGGTAATTCTTCAGGTGTGAAATAGGCCATATTTTCAATAATTCCTAAAACAGGAACATTAATCGCTTCTGACATAAACATCGAAACTCCTTTTTTAGCATCGGCTAAAGCTACAGCCTGAGGAGTACTAACTACCACAGCACCCGTAACTGGCAAAGATTGCATAATAGAAAGGTGAATATCTCCTGTTCCTGGAGGCAAGTCTAACAATAAGAAATCTAATTCTCCCCAATCGGCATCAAAAATCATTTGATTTAACGCTTTTGCAGCCATAGGTCCTCTCCAGATTACAGCCTGACTTGGTGAAGTAAAGAATCCTATAGAAAGCATTTTTACTTCATAACTTTCAATAGGTTTCATTTTTGATTTTCCATCAACAGTAACCGAAATAGGTTTTTCATTTTCTACATCAAACATAATTGGCATAGACGGCCCGTAGATATCAGCATCTAAAACACCTACACTGAAACCCATTTTAGCTAAAGTAACAGCCAAATTAGCAGTTACGGTAGATTTACCTACTCCTCCCTTTCCGGAAGCTACCGCAATAATATTTTTAATACCAGGAATTGCTTTACCTTTAATTTCAGGTTTTTCAGGAGCTTCAACTTTAATGTTGACTTTAACTTTAGCTTCTGCTGAAACTTTTTCTAAGATTGTTTTTTTGATATCGTCTTCTGCACGTTTTTTAATGTGCATTGCCGGTGTATGTAAAACTAAATCAACTACTACTTCATCCCCAAAAGTGATTACATTACTAACAGCACCACTTTCCACCATGTTTTTTCCTTCTCCTGCAATAGTAATTGTTTCTAAAGCTTTAAGAATTTCTTTTCTATCTAATTTCATTACTAAGTTTACTAATATTCAATTGCTATTTTCAGTTCAAAACAAAGATTTATTTAAACTGATTTCAGATTGCAAAGATAATAGATTAAGTTCTTAATTTAAAGCATTTAAAATTGTATTTATTAATAGCGTAATCAGTTCTAACGATAAAGTCTTTCATTGTGATTTTTAACTACTTAAATTCAGGATTCTCCACTTGCGGATCCCAAAAATGTTTTTCAAAATCCACAATTTGATTATCAACCACTTCAAGCCCTTCACTCTCTAATAATTGCTGCATCAAATTAGTTCCATCAAAGTGAAATTTGCCTGTAAGCATGCCTTTTCGATTTACTACTCTGTGTGCTGGAATATCTTGCATAGCATGTGATGCATTCATTGCCCAACCTACCATTCTAGCTGAACGAGATACGCCTAGATATTTAGCAATAGCTCCATAAGAAGTTACTTTTCCATATGGAATTTGCTTAGCTACTGCATAGACTTTTTCAAAAAAGTTAGCGTTATTCAAATTTTCCGGCATATCCGTTTTTAGTTTAAAGCATTTGTGCAATATAAAAAAGAAATACCCTAAAATTTATCAAAAATAATACTGCACTATATTAATCAAGGCAATCAAAGAAACAAGACCTGTAATTGAACCTATTATTATATTCATATTTTGAAGAAGATAATCTGCTTTTTTTTCAATTTTCTGAAAAAACACAATATAGAAGTAAAACACAAGAAAAGAGCCTATGACTGCTCCGCTTACAAAAATCAAAATAGAAATCAGATCAAATGTAAACAACGCATAAGACGAAAGTGAAATACTAACAAAAACATAGTAAGGAATAGGAAAAAAATTTAATGCTGACAATAACATTCCCAAGAAGAAACGTTTCTTTTTACTTTGCTTTTTTATTTTGGGCTTCTTAATTTTTGGTTTTTTGGCTATCCATAAAAAGTACACTGTTAAAACACCAAAAACAACAAAGCCAACTTCACGCAACAATAACACAATATCTGGCCTACTATTGATAATTTGTGCAAATAAAACCGCTAGGTAAACTTGAAGAAAAATAACAACAACAGCACCTGAAACAAACCAAAAAGCATCACGCTTTCCATCTTTCATGCTTACTTTGGCTGCTGTCATATTCAACAAACCCGGAGGAGTAATTCCTATAAAGGCAGAAATAAAACCAGATAATAAGGAAATAATTAAATTCATAAGCCGTTATAGAAATCTTCTGAGTTGTTATAGCAAAAAATTAATCTTTAATTCTAAAGCGGATATAAGTAATTGCTTTATTAATTTCTAAATATTGTTTTTCATAGAAGGTCTGAAAAGCAGTCACTTCCTCCGGACTTCCTTCATTTACATAAACATTATGATTGGCATACAAAACTTCGTGACCTTCACCATGCAACAAGCCTAATGTATAACCATGCATAAATTCGCTATCAGTCTTAAGATTGACTACTCCGTCTTTTTTAAGGATTTTTTTATACAACTGTAAAAACTGCGAATTGGTCATTCTATGTTTGGTACGCTTGTACTTAATCTGAGGATCCGGGAAAGTAATCCATATTTCATCCACCTCATTTTCAGCAAAAATATGATTGATTAATTCAATTTGAGTACGAACGAAAGCAACGTTATGCAAACCAGTTTCCACTGCTGTTTTTGCACCTCTCCAAAAACGGGCTCCTTTAATATCAATACCAATAAAATTTTTATTTGGATATCTTTCAGCCAGTCCAACAGAGTATTCTCCTTTTCCACAACCTAATTCTAAAACGATAGGGTTGTCATTTTTAAAAAAATCGGCATTCCATTTTCCTCTTAAAGGAAACGAATTACTAACTACTTCTTCTCTTGTAGGTTGAAAAACATTATTGAATGTTTCGTTCTCCTTGAATCTTTTTAATTTATTTTTACTTCCCACTCTTTTTTAAATATTTGCGCAAAATTAATCAAATAAATAAGACCTCGGGCAAGCTTTTACAAAATAAAAACTTGCCCGAGCCTATAAACTTAACTTAGAAACAACTTATTCAGCACATTCGATAGGAAACAAGGTTTCGTCGTGTTGCGATAAATCCAATCCCATTTTTTCTGCTTCTTCAGAAACACGCATTGGGATAATCTTATCAGTTATTTTAAACAATAAATAAGCTCCAAAGAAAGTATAAATGGAAACTAACAACAATGCTGTCATATGATGTCCAAAAACACCCCATCCACCGTGTAATAAACTAGCGTCTTCTCCGTGTGCAAAAATAGCAGTCAAAATCATCCCCATAATCCCACCTACACCGTGACAGGCAAACACATCAAGTGTATCATCAATTCCTTTTAAATATTTAGAATACACAATTACATTTGAAACTAAGGCTGCTACAAATCCAAAAAACATACTTTCCGGAACCGACACATATCCAGCGGCTGGTGTAATTGAAACTAAACCTACTACGGCACCAATACAGGCTCCTAGAGCAGACACTTTTCTACCGTTGATTCGGTCAAAAAATATCCAAGTTAACATAGCCGCAGCCGACGCTGTTGTTGTCGTTCCAAAAGCCATTGCTGCTACTCCATTAGCTTCCATTGAAGAACCCGCATTAAAACCAATCCATCCAAACCATAACATCCCTGTTCCTAACAACACAAATGGAATATTAGTTGGCACATGACTACTATTTTTTCTTTTTCCTAAAACTAAAACACCTGCCAAAGCTGCAAATCCAGCACTCATGTGCACTACTGTTCCTCCGGCAAAATCTTTAACTCCAAAGAATGAACCTAAAATTCCCGTTGGGTACCAAACGGCATGACACAAAGGCGAATAGATAAAAATGCTAAACAAACAAATGAAAAGTAAATACGAAATAAAACGCACACGCTCTGCAAATGAACCCGTAATAATTGCAGGAGCGATAATGGCAAATTTCATTTGGAACAAAGCAAAAAGCATAAAAGGCACTGTACTTGCAATTAATTTATGCGGCAAAACACCCACATAATCAAAAAAGGTAAAAGTTGTTGGGTCTCCTACAAAACTATAAAAACCATCTCCAATATGAATCCCCATAGGTTCTCCAAAAGCCAAACTAAATCCAACCACTACCCATATCAATGTTACAACTCCCATACAAATAAAACTTTGTAACATTGTAGAAATAACATTTTTCTTGCCTACCATACCTCCGTAAAAGAAAGCTAAACCTGGAGTCATAATTAAAACCAAACAGCAAGAAGTAAGCATCCATGCTACATCTGCAGGAATAATTTGCTCAATAGTCCCAAATTGAGAATGAACTGCTTTAGGTTCCAGAGGCACTTCCCAAAAAAGTCCCGAAATACAAACAATACTAATTACTATAAAAGAAATAATCCAGCGTTTTTCAATTTTCATGTTTTCTTAGTTTAACCCATTAAATTTCGGGGGCAAATTTAAAAATAATTTACATTTTAAACCTCCAGCCGTACAAAATAAGCAACTTCATAACAAAACCCCCTATTTTAGCTATCCCGAAATAATTTTGTTATAAAAAAACTTAAATTTTGAAGAATATAACAATTTTAAAGACCAAAATCTTTGCTACTCAATTATAAAACCCAAACAAAAAAAGCATTAAAACATAAAACAATTAAAAAAAGTTGTAATTTTTCGTAGCTAAAAGCAGCTTACTTTGTTTATCCTATTCAGATTAAACTAAAACAGCTTATCATGAAAAACGCAATCTTCTCCACCTCGATACTATTTCTATTGATGATTTCTCTATTTTTTTCATGCAAAAAAAAAGAAGAAAATCAGTTAGCAAAAAACGAAACTATAACAGCGCAACATCATTCCGATTTTGACAGTATTGCAGTAAACCATTTTTTTGAGAACTATCCTTTATTAAAAGAATACCAAGGCGATGTCAAAAAACTATATCAAAAACACGATTACGAATATGTTTGGTTTGACAAAAATGGCATTAACGAATTTGCCAATCTATTATATGACAAAATCAACAATCTGGACGAAGAAGGTCTTCAAATAAAAGTGCCTTACAAAGAAAAACTGGAAGAAATACGCAGCAACTTAGAAAAAAACCAAAAAACCGATTTAGAAACCGAACTACTCAACTCAGCCTGGTACATGTTCTATGCAAAAAACGTATATCATGGTTTGGACTCTGAAAAATCAGCTAAAACCGAATGGTACATTCCCCGAAAAAAAATGCCATACGTTAGTTATCTGGATTCACTTTTGACTAATCCATCACTCATTAACAAAGAAGAAAAAAATCTTTTTGGCCAATACTTTTTACTTAAAAAAGCACTTCAAAAATACCGGGAAATTGAAAAAAAAGGAGGTTGGAACAGCATCTCGATGGACACAGCCGTTACGGCTTTTAAAATGGGAGACAGTTCGGCCACTATCGCTCAAATTAGAACACGATTATACACTACTGGTGACATAAAATCAAATTCGCAAAGCCCAATTTATGATAAAGAATTATCTAAAGCTGTTTTAAACTACAAATCAAGAAGAGGAATGCTTTCGAGCAGCATCATTTCTAAATCATTAATACAGGATTTAAACATCCCCGTTAGTGAGTGGATAAAAACAATTATCGTTAACATGGAACGCTGCCGATGGGTTTCAAGCGACATCCCTAAATCCAAAGAATTAATCGCCATTAACATTCCATCTTTTCAACTTTCTTATTTCAAAAACCAAGAAGTCGTTTTACGTTCAAAAGTAGTGGTAGGTAAAACCATGAATAAAACGGTCATTTTTAGTGCACCTATGAAATATATTGTTTTTAGTCCGTACTGGAATGTCCCCAACAGTATTTTAAAAAATGAAATCTTGCCGGGTATCGCTCAAAATAAAAACTATTTAGCCGAGCATGATATGGAATGGAACGATAACAAAGTAAGGCAAAGACCCGGCCCTAAAAACTCATTAGGATTAATCAAATTTCTATTTCCTAACTCCAATGATATTTATTTACACGATACACCTTCTAAAAGTCTATTTGAAAGAGAAACCAGAGCCTTTAGCCATGGCTGTATTCGTGTGGCAAAACCTAAAGAATTGGCAATAGAAATTTTAAAAGACGATCCAAAATGGACTCCTGAAAAAATTGAAGAAGCCATGAACAGCGGTAAAGAAAGTTGGTACACACTAAAAAATAAAATCCCTGTTTACATAGGTTATTTCACGGCCTGGGTAGATAATGATGGTACTATTCATTTCTACAACGATATTTACAAAAGAGATGAATTACTTGCTAATTTATTATTCAATTCATAAAGATGAATTGATTACAAATAAAAAAAAACAGTTACCGATAAAGTAACTGTTTTTTTTATGAAGCCTATTTATTTTAATGCTCCTTTTGCTTTTCAAAAGTTGTAGTCAATGCTTTTTTCACTTTTTCTAATGCTCCTCTAAAAGCCTTTTCATTAGTTTCATCATGTTCTGTAACTGCCAGAGGCGCTAATTTAGCAGGACGTACCTCGATCAAACAACGTTTATCTTTCACTCCGTCTTTAGCACTATTTTCATGTCCAAAATGCACTTCAATACGCGTAATTCTCTCTTCAAAACGCGCTAATGCAGTTTCTATTTCATTTGCAAAATAAGCTTCTGCTCTTTGATGTCCTTCAATATGTTTATCGGTATTAAATTGTATTTTCATAACTAGATTGATTAATAATTATTTCTCTAATTTAATAAACCGAAAATCAAAAAACGAATGAATTAGTAAAAATTTGTGAATCTTATTTTCCTATTTTTAAAATTCCCATATTATACAAAGTAAAAGCCTGAATATCCACATTTTCCTGAATTGTTGCCGCTACTGATTTTCCGGCTCCGTGTCCTGCTTTCACGTCGATTCTAATCAAAGTTGGATTTTCCCCAGATTGTTTCGCCTGTAATTCGGCAGCAAATTTAAAACTATGTGCTGGTACAACTCTATCATCATGATCTCCTGTTGTCACCATTGTTGCTGGATAATGCACTCCGTTTTTTACATTATGCAAAGGCGAATAGCCTTTTAAATACTCGAACATTTCTTTATTGTCCTGAGCGGTTCCATAATCGTAAGCCCAACCGGCTCCGGCTGTAAACGCATTGTAACGCAACATATCTAAAACCCCTACGGCTGGCAAAGCAACTTTGGCCAAATCAGGTCTTTGTGTCATTACTGCTCCAACCAACAAACCACCATTCGAACCACCACGAATAGCTAGAAAATTTGAACTCGTATATTTTTCAGCAATCAAATACTCTCCGGCTGCAATGAAATCATCAAAAACATTTTGTTTTTGCATTTTCGTTCCGGCATCATGCCATTGCTTACCGTATTCACCACCACCTCTTAAATTAGGCACTGCATATACCCCTCCGTTTTCCATCCAAACCGCATTGGAAAGACTGAAACCAGGTGTCAAATTCACATTAAAACCACCATAACCGTATAAAATAGTTGGGTTTTTGCCGTTTAATTTTAAGCCTTTTTTATAGGTAATAATCATTGGGATTTTAGTGCCGTCTTTTGAAGTATAAAAAACTTGTTTAGACTCATAATCTTCTGAATTGAATTGACATTTGGATTTTTGATACACTTTGGTCTCTCCTGATTTTGAATCTAAAGCATAAATTGTACCCGGTACAATATAATTTGTAAATGTAAAATAAGCCAGCTTATCCATTTTTTTACCATTAAAACCATCGGCAGTTCCTAAACCAGGCAATTGAATTTCACGAATCAATTGCCCTGAATAATCATATTGTTTCACTAATGAAACCGCATCTTTCATATAATGAGCAAAAATATACCCACTACAGGTTGATGGTTCTAAAACCTGAGCGGTTTCAGGAATTAAATCTTTCCAGTTTTCAGATTTTGGTACGTTTATATCAATAACTACAATTCGCTTATTAGGTGCCTTGTTATCTGTTACAACAAATAATTGAGAACCCTCATTTTCCAAAACGGTATAATCATTTTTAAAATCAGAAACAATTGTTTGAATTGGGCTATTAGAATCCGCCAAATCTTTTACATACAACTCATTTCCATAAGTAGAATTGGCCGCGGTGATAATCAAATAACGATCGTCTTCGGTTACTTTTCCACCCACATACCTTCTTTTTTGGCTTTCGCCAAAGATTACTTTGTCTGCTTTTTGGGCAGTTCCTAATTGGTGGAAATACAATTTATGTTGGTCCGTTTTAGCCGATAACTCACTCCCTTCCGGTTTTTCATAACTGGAATAATAAAAACCTTCATTTCCTTTCCAAGACAAAGCACTGAATTTCACATTCACCAAAGTATCTTCTAAAACTGCTCCCGTCAGCACATCTTTCACAATTACCTTTCTCCAGTCACTTCCACCCTCAGAAATGGAAAAGGCCACTTTTGAACCATCTTTAGAAAAAGAAACTTCCCCTAATGAAGTCGTTCCGTCTTTAGAAAAAGTATTAGGATCCAGGAAAACGGTTTCTTTGCCTGCTTTATTTTTTTGGAACAAAACCGATTGATTTTGCAAACCATTGTTTTTGTAACAATACGTAAAATCACCTTCGGTAAATGGCGCTCCTTGTTTTTCGTAATTCCAAAGTTTTTCTAATCGTTCTTTAAGCTGATTTCGAAACGGAATTTGTTCCAAATAAGCATTGGTAACATTGTTTTGTGCCTTTACCCAGGCTTCGGTCTCCGCCGACCGATCATCTTCCAGCCAACGATAAGGATCATTTACTTTAGTTCCAAAATATTCATCGACAGTGCCATCTTTTCGGGTTTGCGGATAATGAATAGATTTTGATTTTTGGGCAAATGATGTCATTACTGAAGAGATAATTGTGGTTATAATAATTACATTTCTCATAGTTTCTTACTACTGATTAAAACAAAAATAAGAATAAAAATACCGCAGATTCTAAGATTATTTTTTAAATCTGGAAGTCTGCGGTAAACATTTTCTATATCCTTTGCGGTTAAAAAAATTACAAATTAAAATTCAATCCCAGAACGATGTTTCTTCCAATGTTAGAAATTCCATCGGTTTTTAATCTGGATAAATGACTAATATATTGTTTATCAAAAAGATTATTAGCATTCAAATTCACATCAAACACTAATTTTCCCAAATCAACCGTTCCGCCTAAACCAACATTTACCAAAGTATAGTCATCAGAACTAGTTTCGAAACCACTCACATTATTTTGATTAAAAGTAGAACTCACATTCAAACTTGCAAAACCTTCTTTCAGCCATTTTTTGATATTAAATTCGGTTCTAAGAGTATTATTCCAATTGTTCGCCGGAATTAATGGCAAGTAATCGCCATTGTCTTTTTTTCCGGTAACGGTTTCAAAACTAGTTTCAAAATGCAACCAGTCTAATGGATGCGGATGGATGTGCAAACCAACTTCTCCACCATACAATTTTGCATTATCCTGCACATAATCAAAAACAACATTGTCTTCCACAAATTCATCTGTTGGAGCAGCATAGATATAATTATTAATATGGTTGTAAAATCCGTTTACAAAAAACTCAAAATGGGCATTTTTATATTCCAAATTCAAATCGGTTTGCAAGTTTTGTTCGTTTTTCAAATTAGCATTCCCAATTTCATATCGATTTGTTCCATGATGTACACCATTTGAAGTCAATTCAGCTAAATTAGGAGCTCTAAACCCCGAAGCTACATTGGCTCGTAAAACAAGAGTTTGTAAAAGATTGGTTTTGTAGCCCAAAGAAGCATTGACACTATTAAACGAACGATTCAATGCTTCAAAATCACCGCCGTGATGTTCATGATCGTGGTCCTCATGCTCTTCTTCTTCCTCATGTTCCTCAGCTTCATGAGCCAACGATTTTAAATTTCGATTATCAAAACGCAATCCGGCTTGCAGCACATTCGACTTCCATTCGTAATTAGCCGTTCCAAAAACACCAAAATCATTGGTCGTCGCATCCGGAATTAAATATTCTTCTCCCGAATTTTTATTCGTTTGATGCATTCCCTGAATCCCAACAATCGTTTCTATTTTTCCCAATTTTGGCAAATGATACTTCGCATTATAATTTAATGTGTTCAGCATCATATCAAGTGATGGATCATTACTTTCTTCAAATTCCTTTCGATTATTGGAAATATATCCTAAATCTACATCCAACTTAGAGTTTCCTAAATAAATCACATTGTTCAAACTCAACAAATGATTCGAAACACCCTGACGCGGAAATTCCGGGCTTTTACTATAAGTTTGCTCAGCAATGCCTTCTTCTGGAATTCCCAAATCCAATTTGTTGTAATTGTAGCGCAACACCGTAGAAAAAGCAGTATTACTGTAACCAATTCCGGTTTTAAAATCCTTTTCGTTGTATCGGGTATTTGTCACTCGATCACCATTACCCATTTTATAATCCGAATGCGTATTATAACTTCCTCTGGCTAAAAATTTCCAGTTATCCGTCGATGTTTTTAAACCAACCGAAGCATTACTGCCCAAGGTATTACTGAAATATTTTTGATTAAAATTGGCTTTAAAAGTATTCGCATCGGCAAATTTCTCCGGATTAAAATACAGCACACCACCCATAGCATCTGAACCGTACAATAACGAAGCAGGACCCTTAATCACCTCAACACTTTCTACTCCGGCATCATTTAAACCTAAACCGTGTTCTTCACCAAATTGTTGGTTTTCTAATCGAACACCTTGTGAATAGACTAAAACACGATTGCCACTTAAACCGCGAATCACGGGTTTTCCGATGGAAGTTCCTGTCGAAATTTGAGAAACTCCCGGAATTGTTGCCAGTCCTTCAATCAAAGTAGAAGTTCCTTTTTGCTGTAAAGCCTTAATACTTTCGTGTTCTACTTTCATTACATTTTGCGATTGCATCTTGTTAAAAGGAGTCGACACAATTACCTCATCGATTTCAAGGATACTCTCTTCCATTTGAATATTCAAAATGGTATTTTTAGACAGTTTCTCTACCAATTGATTGATGGTTTTATAACCCACATAAGTAAAAGCAATTCTAAAATTTCCGTTAGGCAGGTTTTTAAAACTGTAATCCCCTTGCGCATCGGTAGTGGTTCCTTTGTGCAACTCAGGCATGTAAACCGAAACTCCCGGAAGTGCTTTGTTTTGAACATCAGTAAGCTTTCCTGAGAGTGAATTTTGGGCTTGTACCAAAGCCGATATCCCTAAAAACAGGGCTATTATATATTTTTTCATTGAAAATGATTGTATTGTTTGTTTTCTCATAGTCAAAATGAGAAAATATGGAATTAGACTAAACTCACTTAACAAAAGGGTTAGTGAACTAAAAACTACTTTACCATTTACAATTTCGATTTATCCGAATGAACATTTTTTTTTAAAACCATTAAGGAATTAAGTTGATTAAGCTTCATTCTCTTAATCTCTTAATGGTAAAAAAACGATAAATTTAAAAGTAAACAGTATTAAACAATACTTGCAGGAGGCCCGCGGTGCGCAAATAAACTGCCCGGGAAAGAAATGATATTTTGTTGTTCCTTATCAAAAAAAGGAATTAACTTAAAATCAGCGTAGAAATGATAGCTGCTTATTTTAGTTTGCAAAAAGCTGCTAAACGCAAAATGACAAACCGAACATTGTTCGTAAACCTTGTGTTGATGCGTTAGTTCGTGTTTATTATGCGAAAGGTCGTGCTGACAAAACTTATGCGTAAGCTGTTTTTCCAGATGCTCATAACTATGAAAAGACTGGAACAGTATCGAGAACAATACCGCTACCGCCAGAGTAAAACTAAATATCAGCTGTTTTCTTTTCATAGAGTGCAAAGGTAGTTAGCAGGATTTAGAAATCCAAGGTAGGCTGATTATGATTCTGTTAAATTGATTTTTATATTTTTTGTAGGAATATTTTAGTATATTTGAGAATAAATAAAATCCAACTAAAATTGAGTGTATATAACATTCATTAAATATTTTATGAACTATTCTACTCACATTCATCAAGCTAAAATTCATTTTCCTGAATTAAGACTACACTTACTTGATGAGTCAGAATTCAAAATATTTAAAAACGAAGATTTTGCCTTGAAATGTATTAATAAGTGTGTTGAGTTATGCAACAACGCATCTGAAAAACTGAAAATCAATCTGTACTTCGCAGTTAATTATAATTATGCTTTTAATGCAAAAGCGACTGTAAGAAAACAACATTCATTAATTACATTCAACATAGGACTAATTGAAAAGTTAGAGAATATTATATATGAGTCTATTGAGCTATTTCTTTATGAAAATATTTCAAGTTTAATTATTCAAGAAAGTGATAAAGAAAGATTAAAAAAAATTTCAACTACATGTTGTATTTACTATCTCTTCTATCATGAACTTGCACACGTGATTCAATCAAGTGGAGCTAAAGAAAGTAACACATTTGATCTTCAAGAACAATATTCAAATGAAAAACCATTTGATATTAGAAAGCATATATACGAATTTGATGCTGACCTTTTTGGTTCATCAATGAGTACGTACAAATTACTAGAAAAAATAAAAAACATCAATAATCAATTCGAGATATTTGATTTGTTTAATTTTTTAACTGCACTGCTATTCACAACAGGAAATATAATAATCATTTTTTCTGGAAACTTATTTCAGAAAATCTACTACAGAGAAAACAGTCATCCTCATCCAATAATTCGGATAATAAAAATTAACGAACAGATTTTGTCATTTGCATCGAAAAACTTAGCAATACAGAGAGAATTTTTCGACGCAATTCTCCAAAGATCTGCAACAATGATAAGTCAACTTGAATATTCAGAAAAAATAAGAATAAATTACACTGAACTATATAAAAATAACAAGGATGAAATTATTAAATACATTGACGAAATTGAAGTTAAAAATGAAAACCACAGTGAATTGATAAGATTCAAAACACAAGAAATTTTTAATATTTTAAATTATTAAAAAACACCCAATCCGATAGCTCAGATTTTAAACTTGATCGCTCGGATATACACAAACGTTAGGCAGAATTGCATTCTGTGCCCAGCATAATGAGATTGCTTCGTTATCACTCGCAATGAATTTAGCCTTGTTGCCGCACGAATTCATTCTTTCGGCATTTTAACAAAAAAGAACGCTTTCAATGTGTTTTATTAAAAGAAAAGATCAACTCACTTACTCCAAAAACTTCCCTCTTAACTAAAAACTATCCCTAGCAAAGCCCCCTAAAATACTGACTCAAATTAGTTATATTTGTTTTTATGGAAGAAAGAAATTTATATATTATCGCAGGATGCAACGGAGCAGGAAAAACCACAGCTTCATTTACAATTCTACCTGAAATTTTAGATTGTAAAGAGTTTGTAAATGCTGATGAAATTGCTAAAGGACTTTCTCCTTTCCAGCCCGAAAAAGTATCGTTTGAAGCTGGAAGAATAATGCTCCATAGAATTAACGAATTACTCCAGCAAAATGAAAACTTTGCTTTTGAAACTACACTCTCGACAAGAAGTTACAAAAACAAAGTTCTTGAGGCTAAAAGTAAAAACTATAATGTAACTTTGCTTTTTTTCTGGCTTAAAAACACAGAATTAGCTAAAGAAAGAGTAAAAACAAGGGTTTTAGAAGGCGGACATAACATTCCTACAGATGTTATTGAAAGAAGATACATCAAAGGAATTAAAAACTTATTCGAAATTTATATCCCTATTACAGATCAAGTTCTTATCTTTGATAATTCAGAAGGTAAGCATAAATTAATAGCTGAAAAATCAAGCAATGATGAATTAAACATCCTTGATAAACAAAAATTTAACGAATTAAAAAATTACTTATGACACCTGAAGCCAAAATAGAACGCAGAAATAAAATTTTAAAAGGGCTTGAGAAAGCTTATGAAAAAATGCTCGATTTCAAAAAAGAACGCAAAAGCGAACTTGTAATTATTCAGAATAATAAAATTGTTAAAATTAAAATGTAATTCTAATTTTAACAAAAACCCATAAAAAAAGCTTCTCAATCGAGAAGCTTTTCTATTTATAATGATTTAGTAATTACACTAAGTTGTTAGCTACTAAATATTCAGCAATTTGAATTGTGTTAGTTGCAGCACCTTTTCTAAGGTTATCGGCAACGATCCACATGTTCAACGTATTTGCTTGAGATTCGTCTCTTCTTAAACGACCTACGAAAACTTCGTTTTTACCTTGAGCGAATAATGGCATTGGGTATTCAAACTCTTGTAAGTTGTCCTGAACTACTACTCCGTCAGTGTTTTCTAAAATGCTTCTTACTTCATTGATGTCAAAATCATTAGAAAATTCCACGTTAACCGCTTCAGAGTGACCTCCTACGATAGGCACACGAACCGCAGTAGCCGTAACTTTAACAGAATCATCACTTAAGATTTTCTTAGTTTCTTTAACCAATTTCATCTCTTCTTTAGTGTATCCGTTATCTTCAAAAACATCACATTGAGGAATCGCATTACGGTGAATTTGGTATTTATAAGCCATTTCTCCGTCAATTCCGGCATACTCGTTTTCTAATTGTTTCACCGCTTTCACACCCGTTCCGGTGATCGATTGGTAAGTAGAAACAATTACACGTTTGATGTTGTATTTTTTATGCAAAGGTGCCAAAGCCAAAACCATTTGAATAGTCGAACAGTTTGGGTTAGCAATGATTTTGTCCTCTTTTGTTAATTGGTCAGCATTTATTTCAGGAACAATTAATTTTTTAGTAGGATCCATTCTCCAAGCCGAAGAGTTATCCACAACAGTTGTACCTACTTCAGCAAATTTTGGAGCCCACTCTAATGAAGTTCCTCCACCAGCTGAGAATAACGCAATTTCAGGTTTCATCTCCACAGCAGTAGCTAATCCTACCACTTTGTATGTTTTTCCTTGAAATTCCATTTCTTTACCTACTGAACGCTCAGAAGCTACAAGAATCAATTCGTCATCCGCTTTTACAAAGTTTCTCTCAGCCAATACCTGTAACATTACTTCTCCAACCATTCCGGTTGCACCTACAACTGCTATTTTCATATCTATATTTTTGTCTTTAGTTTTATTTTAAAATCAAATTTTGAATTGCAAAAGTAATTAATATTCAAAGCAAAACAAGACGGTTCACAAAAAGTAACAAAAAGTTATAAATATAACAAAACAGAAAAACCATGCGCCGCAGCGCATGGTTTAGTTGAACATATAGTGAAGCGGTATTACTTTTTTAACAAGTCTCTAATTTGAGTTAATAACTCTTCTTGAGTTGGTCCAGCTGGTGCAGCAGGTGCAGGAGTTTCTTCTTTCTTTTTCATTTTCTCGGCAGCTCTTAAAACAACAAAAATGAAGAATGAAATAATCACAAAGTTAATAACAGCCTGAACAAAGTTACCATAAGTTATTACCGAAGCTCCGGCAGCTTTAGCAGCGGCCAAATCAGCATAACTATTTCCGTCTAAAGAAATAAACTTGGTAGTAAAATCGATTCCACCTGTCAATAAACCTACGATTGGCATGATAACATCTTCAACTGCAGAACCCACAATTTTACCAAAAGCACCACCAATAACAACAGCAGTGGCTAAACTCAATACGTCGCCTTTCATTAAAGAGGCTTTAAAATCACTGAAAAATCCCATATTTTTTAGTTTTATAAGTTACACAACATTTAGATGAACTAAAATAACATATTTTTTTAACAAATGAATACCTCAGAAAAATTATCTGTAAAAAACACGTTTAACACGTTGCGAGATACTGGTCAGAATCTCATAAGGAATGGTATTTAGTTTATCAGCAATAAAAGACACATTTAGATTTTCGCCAAAGATAATTACCTCATCGCCTTCAACACAATCAATATCAGTAACATCAACCATGAGCATATCCATACAAACACTTCCTAAAATAGTAGCTTTTTGCTCTTTTATAGTCACAAAACCAACTCCATTTCCCCAGGCACGGGAGATTCCATCAGCATAACCAATAGGAATTGTTGCAATTCTTTTAGGTTGATCAGCCATAAAACGGCGACCATAACCCACACTATCACCGGCAGGAATGACTCTAATTTGAGAAATAATGGATTTTAAAGTCCCAACATTTTCCAATTGCTTTTGCTCCTCAGCATCATTAGAAACACCATACAATCCAATCCCTAAACGACACATATCAAATTGTGCATCCGGGAAATTAGAAATTCCGGAGGTATTCAAAATATGACGAATAGGATGGATTTCTAATTCATTCATGATTTTAGCGGATAATCTATCAAACAATCGAATTTGCGAAAGCGCAAAATCATAATGTTTCGAATCATCACTCGTAGCCATGTGCGACAAAATGCTTTGAACCTTTACATTCGTATTACCTCTTAAAGTCGCAATCAATTCGCCGACCGTATTGTCTTCAAATCCCAAACGGTGCATTCCTGTGTCCAGTTTAATATGGATTGGAAAATGGCTAATATTTTTTTGTTTGGCAATTTTCAAAAAAGCATGCAAACCTTTCAAACTATATATTTCAGGTTCTAATCCATACTGAATAATCGCAGAAAAACTGGTACTTTCAGGATTCAAAACCATAATAGGCAATTTGATTCCGCCATTCTTCAACGAAATTCCTTCATCGGCGAAAGCTACCCCTAAATAATTTACTTTATGATGCTCAAGTAACTTGGCAATTTCCAAACCTCCGTTTCCATAACCAAAAGCCTTCACCATCACCATGATTTTCACCTTAGGTTTCAACTTGGATTTAAAGAAATTCAGATTATAGCTGATCGCATTCAGGTTAATTTCCAAAACGGTTTCATGGGTTTTCTCTTCCAATAAAGTAACAATTTCTTCAAACTGAAACGAACGCGCTCCTTTTATCAATATACTTTCATTGGAAAAATCCAGTTTTTCAAAATTCGAAATAAATTCGGCTGTGGTTTTAAACGTAATACAATTCGAAAATGTATCTTTAAACTCTGATATGATTTCCCCAATTCCGATAACGCGATTGATTTTGTTCGAAACAATTAGCTGCGCCACCTTAGCATACAATTGTTCGTTAGGAAAACCACTCTGAAAAATATCCGAAAGTATCACGGTTTTCTTTTGGAATTGATTCTGACTTTCCAAAACATCCAAGGCAATTTTCAACGACTGAAAATCGGAGCTGTAACTGTCGTCAATGATTGTACAATTGTTGATTCCGTTTTTCACTTCCAGACGCATTTCGACCGGAAAAAGCATTTCCATTCTCGATTGAATTGCATCACTTTCGTAATCAAAATACAGCAACACCATTAAGCAGGAAATCGCATTTTCAATAGAAGCCTTATCAATAAAAGGAATTTTCAATTCATAAGAATTGCTTTTATAGGTATATGACAAAGTCGTTTCGTGATTGAATATCTCTTTTTTAAACACAAAAACATCGGCATTTTCGTTCTTAAAACTCCAGGAAAAAGCTTTTGTTTTAGCACTAATATGTTTTTCAATCTGAGCGCTTTTTTGATAAATCAAAACTTCGGCATCCTGAAACAACAGCATTTTTTGCTGGATTTTTTCTTCCAAATCAGCAAAACCTTCATCATGTGAGGAACCTATATTAGTCAACACACCAATAGTAGGCTTGATGATTGTTTCCAGTTTATCCATTTCGGAAACGGTTGAAATTCCCGCTTCAAAAATCCCTAAATTGTGTTTTTCGTTTATGGCAATTACTGACAATGGTACACCTACCTGCGAATTGTAACTTTTTGGACTTCGGATAATATTATAATCAGGGCTTAAAAGGAAATTAAGCCATTCCTTAACGATAGTTTTTCCGTTACTCCCCGTTAAACCGATAATTGGAAATTCGAAAAGAGAGCGGTAATAAGCCGCAAATTGCTGTAAAGCCACCAGGGAATTTTCAACTACTAAAAAATTAGCTTGATTTTCAAATTCTGCCGGGATATGATTCACCACAAAATTTTGCACTCCGTTTTCAATTAAATCTTTGATATAATGGTGCGCATCATTGTTAGGACCAACTAAAGCAAAAAACAGCGTATGTGTACTATTTTGCAGCGAACGGCTATCAATCGATATATTATCTATGGTTGCTTCGGGATTAATCCCAAACCATTTAGCGTCCAGAATGGAGATGCAGTTTTTTATTATTATACTCATTGATTTAAAAAACGGAATTAAGACTAAATACTTCCTCAAAAATAAGACTTCTTTTTAAATTGAAACCACACAGTTGAAGTTAAAAAAAGGGACTCAAAATAAAACTAATCAGAATAGACAATGACTTTTTACAACTTTCGTTATATTTGTGAGTCTAAGCTATTTCATAATGCCAAAAAGAATTTTCCCTTTTTTCTCTTATATTTTTCATCCGGTATTCATCCCGATATACGCTACCCTTTTTTACCTTTTTTCAAATCATTCTTATTTTTTCAATAAAGAAAAATACCTGGTTTTACTGGAAGTAACTGTAATCACATTTGTAATTCCTATTCTGTTTTTCTTTCTGCTTCGATTTACAGGAAGGATTTCATCGATAATGGTTCCTGAATTATCAGAGAGAAAGTTCCCTTTAGTGGTTCAATGTTTTTTATTGATTCTATTGGTTAAAAAAAGTATCACTTTAGAACTGTATCCTGAACTTCATTTTTTTATACTTGGTGCTTTATCAAGTACTTTAATTGCTTTGATTTTACTTTTTGCGAATAAAAAAGCAAGTTTACATATGATGGGTTTGAGTGCCCTTACTTTTTTTGTATTTGGATTAAGCATGCACCATCAATCGGCTAACTCCATTATGATCATTTTTTTGGTACTCATGAATGGATTAGTTGCTTCTTCACGTTTAATAATGGGAGCACATACACCCAGAGAACTGATATACGGTGTACTTATAGGTAGCATACCGCAAATTCTTTTGCTTTATTTGTGGTTATAAGATATAAAAAATCACCCCTACATTTAAAGCATTCATTTTCGCTTTAACACCATCAATTTCTGCCGATTTAAACAAAGGATTCAAACCGTAATAGGCATATACATTTAGAGTATTATAACCGGCTGAAAGATATAATCCGTAGAGTAATTTATTAAAATCATTATTATTAGTAATCACTGTTTGCCCTTCGTTATTATTCAAGACTGATTTGCTATATACTAAATAACTAAATTTCATTCCGCCATAAATACGCCAAAACTTATAACTCTGATAAGTTGAAGTACGCCATCTAAATTCCAAAGGAACATCAATTAATAATTGCGTAAATTTATTTTTATCAAAATTAGATTGTGTCCCCAAAATTGTATAAGTAGCATTCTGAGCTGTTCCGGAAATTCCTAGATTTTGATTGTAATTATTATAAGTCACACCTATACCCGTAGCAAAGGCTTTAGTTCTGTCTTTATTGATTGGCATATCTCTTAAAAACCCAGCGCCAACTCCAATAGAAAATTTCTGTTGGTTTAAGCCTGTTGGTTTATTTTCAAAAGTATTATAGGTAAAAGCAAAATAAAACTGATCTTCACGGTACAAAGAATCAATTTTAACATCATTAGTATTGTCTTTTAATGTTTCTTGCTGCGCAAAACCTTTAAAAAAAGACAAGAGTAGCAAACACCATAATAACTGTATTTTTAAGAGATCCATATTTTACGTTTAGTTTTTTTAAACCATTAAGAGATTAAGAATATGTAGACTTAATAGGGCTTTAATTTATTAATAGTAAAATTAAATATTTTAAAAGACAACTATTAAAATAATAAAACAAAAAAGGAGCAAAAAAATTGCTCCTTTAAATCGTATTAATTTTGATTTCCTCTGATTCCTCGTTCCAGACCTCTTAATTCGGCTAGACCTCTTAAGCGACCAATTGCAGAATAACCCGGATTCATTTTTTTATCTAAATCGTCCAACATTTGGTGACCGTGGTCAGGACGCATTGGCAATCGGTAATCAGGACGACCATTAGCAATTCTTTTAGCTTGTTCTTCAACGATAGCTTTCATCACGCCGTACATATCAACATCGCCATCCAAATGGTCTGCTTCGTAGAAGTTCCCTTCAGCATCACGTTTAGTTGCTCTCAAGTGAATGAAATTGATACGGTGACCTAATCTTTCGACCATTCCAACCAAATCATTATCCTCTCTTACTCCATAAGAACCGGTACAAAAACACAATCCGTTACTTTTACTATCAACTACTTCAATTAGTTGTTTGGCATCTGCTTCAGTACTTACAACCCTTGGTAAACCTAAAATTGCATAAGGTGGATCATCAGGGTGAATTGCCATTACAATTCCTGCTTTTTCAGCAGCCGGAATGATTTCTTTTAAGAATTCGTATAGATTATTTCTCAATTCGGCATCGCCAATTTCAGCATAATCATCTAATGCTACCTGCAATTGCTCAACTGTATATCCTTCTTCAGCTCCCGGTAATCCGGCAATAATATTTTTAACCAATAATGTTTTTTGGTCTTCGTTCATCGCTTCGAAAACCTTCGTAGCTTTAGCGATTTCTTCTGCTGTATAATCGTTTTCAGCTCCTTTTCTTTTTAGCAAAAACAATTCGAAAGCAGCAAATTCCATACGGTCAAAACGTAAAGCTTTAGAACCATCTTCTACTTCAAAAGACAAATCGGTTCTTGTCCAGTCTAAAACCGGCATGAAATTATAACAAACTGTATCGATACCGCAAGCACCAAGATTAGCAATACTTTGACAGTAGTTTTCAATGTATTTTTTATAATCGCCTTTGCGCGTCTTGATGTTTTCGTGAACCGGGATACTCTCAACTACTGACCAAGTTAAACCAGCATCTTCTATTTCTTTTTTCCTTTTTTGAATTTCTTCAACTGTCCAAACAGTACCATTTGGAATATGGTGCAAAGCCGTTACAATTCCAGTAGCTCCTGCCATTTTAATATGAGAAAGTGGCACCGTATCTTTTGGTCCGTACCATCTCCATGTTTGTTCTATTCCCATTGTATTTTGATTATGTGTATTAAACTCCTGAATAAGCTAAAAATCCTCCATCTACGGCAACAACAATTCCTGTTACGAAACGGGAATCAGGATTACAAAGCCAAAGCAAAGTACTATCTAAATCATTTGGCTGACCAAATCGTCCCATTGGAGTTTGCGATAGAATTTTATTTCCTCTTTCGGTCAAACTTCCGTCTTCGTTAGTCAATAAAGTTCTGTTTTGTTCCGTTAAGAAAAAGCCCGGTGAAAGTGCGTTTACTCTAATTCCTTCCTTAGCAAAATAAACCGAAAGCCATTCTGTTAAATTACTGATTGCCGCTTTGGCAGCACTGTAAGCAACAACTTTTGTCAAAGGATTAAAAGCACTTACTGAAGAAATATTCAAAACACTACATCCTTCTCTACCAATCATATCGGCAGCAAAAACCTGTGTAGGCAATAAAGTTCCAATAAAATTAAGATCAAATACAAAACGTAATCCTTCTGTATCTAAACCAAAAAAAGTTTGCATCCCTTCTACATTCAAATTTTCTCTATCGAAAAAAACGTCAGAAGTTGTTCCTTTAGGATGATTACCACCAGCACCGTTAATAAGAATATCCACTAAACCTAAAGCATCATTAATAGCTTTGTGTGCTGTTCTCAAACTTACTTCATCACACACATCAGCAGAAACACCAATTGCTTTTCCACCGTTACTAACAACTTCATCAGCTAATTTTTGTGCTTTTTCACCATCCCTTCCTAGAATAGCTACTTTAGCTCCCTGATTAGCTAATGCTTTTGTGAATCCGGCACCTAATACTCCGGCACCTCCTGTAATTACGACTACTTTATCTTTAAGTCCTGAAATTAAATCCATTTTTTTGGTTATTTTGTATGTTTTAGCGAAACTACAAAAAAAGATTTACTAATTCCCTTTAATGGTTAGCTTAAGAGGATTAGCTAACAATTTTGCCTGTTTTTGTAATAAAGTATCCCAATCGACTGCATCTTCAACCTGTCCACTTTTTTGCCATGCAAAACCTGCATAATAAACCAATTTATTGTCTTTTGGATGAGTAACTACCAAAAGATTACTTCCTCCTTTAGTTTCAGGAACATCCGTAAACGCATCCGCTACTATTTTTGGATTCGTAACAATTCCTTCTCCAAGGAAAACACCATCCATTTTTTCGGCATAACGAAACCAACCTTCTTTTTTGTTGATTTTTACTTCGCCTTTGTTGTCATGCAAAGCAATTCCTGTGGCTAGGTTGGGCAACGGTCTATTGGATTTATACAAAATTTCAAACTTTGAAAAATTGGAACCTATATCCAATGAAATTCTTTTGGTTTCATTTACTTCATAATAGGTCCAAGGCGCATAATACAATTCGAAAACAGTACGTAAAGGCCCGGCAGTAATGGTTTTATAACCCACAAAATTTTGAGAAACGCTCAACGAATTGGCTTCCCAAATTCCGATACCACCCGTACCACGACTTAGCCCCACTTGGTAAGGATCATAACCCTCACCATGGTCAATATGATAATAACCTGGAGATTTTGTGTTTTCGGCATACCATTTATTAATAATAGGTTTATCCGTACGTTTCAACCATAAATCAATACCGCTGGTTAAAGTTCCTTCGGGTAGTTTTTTTTCTACTCTTTCCTGTGCATCCGGACCATAGGTTCTAAAGGCTACTTTGTCATTTTCCCAGGCATAATCATCCGTTCGTTCCGGCACAAAACGAGAGTAAGCAGTAACTGCACTTTCAGGCAACGGAATCGATTTATCAAATACTATGGTATATTTGGTTTTGCCCTTTGCAGGCACATCTGCCAAAAACAACAGCTCATCAAGTTTCCCATCCTGATTATTATCAGCCCATTGTAAAACCACATAGGCTGCAGTTCCTTCATTTTTAATTCGCAAATCAGCTGTTTTTTTTCCTAACACTATATTAAAAAGTGACTTCCCTTTGATTGAAACCACTTCCTTTCGAGCGAAATCCAAATTGTTTTTTACGGTTATTTTCGCAGTTTTATTTTGGGCACTTGCCAATATTGAAAACGAAAAAAACATCAGTAAACATTTCAACAAATTCTTATCATTTCTCATAATTTAAAAATTGAATTTCAAAAACAGCTTATTATTTTTCATTTTCACCATTAAGAAATTAAGAAACATTAAGTCTGAATTTTCTTGATTTCTTAATGGTAAAAAATATTTTAATTTATTTTTCCAAAGGCTGAATTCCTTCTAATGTAGGTTTTACGGCAATAATATTTCCTGCTTCATCAAAGTACATTCGGTCAATACAAACTTCACGATTGTAACCCGCAGAACGCCCCATTTCAATCCCTTTTGGAATTGTAAAACGGTGGTACACAATATACCATTCATCAGTACCCGGAATCTGAATCACCGAATTATGTCCAGTTCCATAAATTCCCTGAGAAGGATCTTTAGCAATCACCAAATTGTTTTCCGGAATAGTAAAATTACCTAATGGACTATCAGAAGTCGCATAGCGTACTCTGTAATTTTCACTTCGGGTATCATCTTCTGACCATAAGAAATAATACTTCCCTTTTCTGTAAAAAACCTCGGTGCCTTCTCTAAAAGTACGGTCTGGTTTTAAAACTGTCAAAGTATTTTCTTTTACTGAAATCATGTCGTCATTCAATTCGACTCCCACCATAAATCCGTTTCCATAATATAAATAACTTTTTCCCGAAACAGGATCCGTAAACACATCCGGATCAATAATCTGACCTCTGGTAATTCCGTTCGGTTTTGTTGCTACTAATGGTTTTCCAATATCTGTAAACGGTCCCTGAGGATTATCACTTACTGCTACCCCTATTTTTGCTTCCGCAGTATAATAAAAGAAATATTTGTATTGCCCATTTATTTTTTTCTCGGCTGCAGCAGGTGCCCAAGCATTTTTATCAGCCCAGGAAACATCTTTTTTCAAGTCCAGCAAAATGCCGTCATCCGTCCAATCTACCAAATTAGTGGAGGAAAAACTTTTGAAATAATAACCACTCCATTCGAAAAAGCCATCACTGGTAGGATACATATGGAAACGTTTGTCTTTATTAGAATACAAAATTTCAGGATCGGCATAATAGCCTGTCAGAGAAGGATTGTTCCTAACTAGTGCCTTAACGTCAAAAGTAGTTTTGCCTAAAGCACCAAAATCAAAATCATATTTCACTGCTTTTTGAGAAAAATCCTGAGCGCCCATCGGACTTACTTTTGCACCTGACTTTGCAGTAAATTCTGGATCAAAATTTTTCAAGTCGGTTCCGTTTTTAACAGGAAGCAACATTATTTTATTGGCTAAATCAACAACAACATTATTTTGTTTGATAGCCTCTGATTGTCCCATTGAAATTTCTCCATTTGGAAACCAACCATAAGCAGCAATCAATCGATGTGCTTCATCAGCAGTAATCGATAAAACTGTTCCGTGTCTGGGATGGAAATTCATCGAAACCTCAGCATCAATTACTTTAAAATTTTTCAAATCGGTTGAAGCTGTAAATTGGTATTTCCCTTTTCGATACATATCATACATCAAAATATAAGTATCCGAATTGTTTAATTTAAACACCCCCGAACCTTCTACCGATTCATCGGTTTGATCCACATATTCGTCTTTCAAAACATAGCCCGAAGTTAACTTATCAGAAACCGCCACTTTAATTCCCTTATCAGCAGTATCTTCCGTTTTTGAAAACAAATAAAACTTTCCATCTTTCTCTATAATATCAGCATCAATGCAGGAACCGTTTGTCGGGCTAAAAAACAATTGTTTTGGCACCGTTTCCAAGGCGGTAAAATCTTTATTAGCATAAGCATAATAAATAATATCTGTCCCACCCGGTTGCAACATCGAGAAATACACCATGTATTTCTTGGCCTTGGCGTCGTAAATAGTTTGTGGTGCCCAAACACGCTTCACCTCTTTAAAACCATCAAACACTTTTGAAACATCTACTTTTGAAGACGTCCAATGTACTAAATCGGATGATTTTAAAAGTACCATCGCCTGATTGTCCCAACCTTTGGAGGTTTGCAAATCGGTAACAGTCATGTAAAACATCCCGTCATTTCCTCTTAAAATATGCGGATCACGAACACCTCCTGTTGTACTTATTTCGTCAGAATTAATTACTGCCTTGTTATCATTTAAAGCATAGAAATTGTAAACGTCTTTACTAATAGCGTAACGAATTGCTTCTTCAGATTTTGCATTTCCGGTGAAATACACAAAAAGATAAGCACTGTTTTTTTCTGTTGCTTTTTTGGTCGCGCTACAGGAAGTAAAAAGGACTAATACAGTACTTAAAATAAAAGCGAACAATGTAATTTTTATTTGTTTCATATATGAGAAAATTAATCGAACAGCATACAATCACACCCCTAACCCCTCTCAAGAGGGGAATCCGTCCAAATTAAAGACTAAAATTCCCTTTCTTGAGGTGAGTCAGGCTAATATAAATCAGCTAATATCCAAAATAAATTATTTATTAGCATCAAACAAACTCAAAGTAAAGCTATAGCTGTATTTTGGTGCTTTAAGCAAATAAGGGGAATGTGGCAAAGCACCCCAGCTGGTATCACCACCTACTCCACGTTGTGCCAAATCAACATTAACAAAAACAGTATCCTGAGGTTTTACATCATTAGTATGACGTTGTTGTTTAGTTTTCCCCGGATCTAAAGATTCTGTCGATACATTCAACGTACTAAAACTTAAAGCCTGATCTCCCGTAATTTTCAATCCTAAACCATTTTTATTTTGCAAAGAAAACCAACGTGCATCTGTTTTATTTCCACATTCCTGCGGACGGATGTATTCCCAAACAAATTGATTGGCTACTTTATCCTGATAAGTTCCCACAAAAGAAGCGGTCTTTCTATCGGAATAATTTTCTAATGGTCCACGACCGTAGTAACTCAAGTTTTCATAAGCTCCCGGCAACTGCACACGCATTCCGAAACGTGGTATTTCAGGCAAATTTTTATCCGTCACATCAATACTGGCTGTAACTTTAATTTCCCCATTATTTTGAATCAAATAATTTACTGTATAAGGTGCTTTGGCAGCAGCCAAAACATATTGTACTTCAATAGGTAATCCCAAATCGGTTTGTTTTCCTACCGTTACTGATTTCACTTCCGGATTCAAATGAGCATCTTTCCAAACAACTAATTTCTCCTGCATTTTGTTTCCAAAATCATTATCGGTTGGTGCTCTCCAGAAATAAGGTGTTGGGAACTGCGTCATAATTGGATGATTTTCATTTTTGAAATTGTAGCTTTTTAAAACCCCTTTTTCTAAATCGAAAGTTCCGGCTACTGCTTGAGTTTCAAAAGCCAGCTCAGTTCCTTTTTTCTTGATTTTTAAGTTTTTCTTTTTCGAAATTTCAGTAGTTATTTCAGCAAAGAAATTTCCTTTTCCGATGGCAAATTGTTCTCTGGCAATTTCATGATTCACAGGAACTAAATCAGTAGCTGTTTTTGTAAAAGCATACACATTCAGGAAATATTCTCCGTTTTCATTTAGGGTTTCAATTGGCAAATCCAAAGTTGTACTTTTCTCAGGAGCGCAATCAACATCGAATGTTTTTTGTTGCACGACAGTTCCGTTTTTAACCAACTCAAATTTGAATTGGTACTGATTCAAATTGGTATAATGAAAAATATTCTTAACCGTCAAATGATTCGAACCTTCCAAGCTAAACAAAATATCCTGATATACTTTTTTTACCTCAGCTAATCCCGGATGTGGAATCCTGCCGGCATTTACTAATCCGTTAGCACAAAAATTTTCATCATTTTGCAAATCTTTACCTCCTAAATCACCGCCATAAGCATAGAATACGGTTCCATTTGCATCCTGAGTTTTGATTCCCTGATCTACCCAATCCCAAATAAAACCACCCTGCATATGCGGACTGCTATTGATGATATCAAAATATTCTTGAAAATTACCGCTACTATTCCCCATCGCATGTGAGTACTCACACATAATGAAAGGTCGTGTTTTATCAGTAGCAGCAGCGTAATCTTTCATGTATTTAATGCTTGGATACATTGGGCAAACAATATCCGTATTAGCATTTTCTCTGGCTTGTTCAAATTGTACCGGGCGTGAATTATCACGAGCCTTCAACCACTTATACCCTTCGTAAAATACTGGTCCGTTCCCACATTCATTACCCAATGACCAAATAATAATCGAAGGATGATTTTTATCGGTTTCTAACATACGTTGAATTCGGTCCAAATGAGCCGGAAACCACATCGTCACATAAGATGGATGTTTGGTATCGGCAGAAATATTTTGTCCATCAACTCCCATACCGTGCGATTCAATATTAGCCTCGTCTACTAAATACATTCCGTACTCATCGCATAATTCATATAAATACGGATCATGAGGATAGTGACTCATTCGAATCGCATTGATGTTGTTTTGTTTCATCAATTCTAAATCCCTGCGCATCGTAGCTCTGTCTGGCGCATGCCCTTTAGTTTCATGGTGATCGTGAATATTAACTCCACGAACCAACATTGCTTTTCCATTCACTAATAATTGCGCATTTTTAATCTCCACTTTTCTAAAACCTGTTTTTCTATAAATCACAGAATTTTCAGCAGGATTAGCCGTTTCTAATTTGATGCTATAACTGTACAAATAAGGCGTTTCTGAACTCCATTTATTTACATTCGGAACAACTGAACTGAACTCCACTTCCTTAGTAGCATTAGTTACTTTTTTAGTTTCGCTATATACTTTTTTGCCCTGAGCATCTAATAAAGTTAAAGTCAGATTAGCATTTTTAATTTTATTTTGCTGAAAAGCTCTTAATTGAACTGCAGTTTTAAACAATCCATTGGTATAATTCTCATCCAAATCAGCGTGCACAAAATAATCCCAAATAGTCAATTTTGGGCTTGCCTGCAAATACACATCTCGTTCAATTCCGCTTAAACGCCAAAAATCCTGATCCTCTAAATAGCTTCCGTCATGCCAGCGAAAAACCTGTACTGCCAGAAGGTTTTCTCCTTTTTGCAAAAATGAAGTAACATCAAATTCGGCTGCTGTTTTAGAAGCCTTAGTCATCCCAATTTCTTTTCCATTTAAAAAGATGCGGGCATATCCGGAAATCGAGTTAAAATGTAACAATACTTCCTTTCCTGTCCAGTTACCGGGTACGGTAAAAGTTTTTCTGTAGGTTCCCACCGGATTGTATTCGTTGTTTACAAATGGTGGATTTTTTGGAAAAGGATAGGTAATATTTGTATAAATAGGAATATCAAAACCCTGCATCTCCCAGTTAGAAGGAACAGGTATGTTTTTCCAGTTTTTATCATCTAAATCGGTTTTATAAAAATCCTGAGGTCTGTCGGCTGGTTTTTTAACGATGTTAAATTTCCAATCGCCATTTAGACTTTTATAATAAGAAGAAGCTTCTGGCTTATTTGTCGTTGCAATAGCTTCATTTTGGTACAAAACAAAAGTAGCCCTCCCTGCTTCTTTGTTTCGGTCAACAATAGTTGGGTTTTCCCATTCATTTTGTTGCTGTTGTGCGGAAACCAACTGCACAGCTACTAGCAACGCTAACATTATTCTTCTTTTCATTCTCTTATTTTTAGTGGTTTTTAGTGTTCTTTTTTTATATTATTTTTTTCGAATTAAAGGTAACTTATTTAATTCCAAAACCTGAACTGGCTGCGGCGCTACTTTGGCCAATCCTTCGCCGTCGTTCTGACTGACATTTTGAGAAAAAATATGCAATTGTTTTTTTGCCATCCAAAGTTCATTATCAAAATTAGGCTCCCATTGTCCTACAGATTCGGAACTAATATCTTCTACTTGCCAGTTTACTTGATTGCTATTTGTGTAAGCCAATGTGATTTTGTTCGCCCTTTCTTCATCCCGAAAAAGCAGGTACAACATCGATTTATCTACTACAATTTTTGGTCTCGAAATTGGAATTCGTTTCGTTCCTCCTCCTCCTAATGAGAATGAATTTTTATGAAAATCGGTATTAATCAGATTCCATTTTCCATTTTTCAGACACACGACTTTATACTGCGGTATTCCATCGTTGTTCCAATAGGTTGCAATAAAAGGATTCCCTTCAGCATCTGTTGTCATTGCAGTTTGATTAATCAAACTGGAATTTTGAGGTATTTCCCAGGCGATTTCGGCAGAAGCTTTTGTTATAGGTAAATTGTATTTTTCTCCTGAAGATTTTTGCCATGTTTTTCCACCATCAGCAGAGAAAGCATAACAAATATCGTGATTCGTACTTACATCCCAACTTTCTCTCCAAACCCAGGAAAGGTAAATTCCTTTTTCATTGACACACATTTGCCAATATGCCGAACGCTGATTTTCGCCATCAATCAATTTATTTTGCAACACAGACCATTGTTGTGTATGTACCTCATAGGATTTCATAATCATATTTCCTCTTCCCGAAGCTCCCGAACGGTAGCAAAATAACAATTTGCCATCCGGTAAATTATGAAATTCCGGATAGGTCACTTTTGCTTCATCAGTTCCGGTCATTGCTTGTTCAGCACCTAATTCTAAACTAAAAGGTTTTGTACTTCGGGCATAACGCAGGCGGGTATCGTGATGGTCCCAACTTACATGCAAAAAACCTTTACTATCTACTGCAATACTGATATCGTTATGAGCATCTTTGACATTTCCACTGAAAGGAGTCACTACAACTTCCCATTTTTTAGAATTCAACTTACGTTTGGCCAGCACCATTTTTCCCTCCGGATTGTAATAGGCCGTAAACTGAATATTTTTAAAAGTAGTTAGCGCTTTGTTTCTAAAAACAACCGTATTTACTGAATTGTTACTCCAACCCAAGCCAACTTCACTTTCACTAGTTTTTAACTGTGCACTGGCTAATCCTGAAAATAGCATCAGTAATAAACAAGCTCTAACAAAAAAGCTATTTATGTTTAATTTACCATTTAACATCGTATTCATTTGCATTTCTTTTATAAAGCCTTAATTTTTTTATCCGAGGGTTTTCTTTTTAAAATATTTTGAAATAAAATAGCAAATATATTTTTTTCAAAGTTTTTTTTTATGGAGTAAATAACAAATGTATGTACAACATTTACAAAAACAAACCAGTAGCTACCAGTTTTAACAATTAACCACCAGATTTATAATGACAATTTAAAAAAGGTATTTTCTAAAAAACAATCGCTAGCTCTCCACATAAAACATACCAGTACACACCAGTTTGTTTTTTTTGTATATTTAAAACCTCAAAAATTATCACATGAAGATAATATCTGTTAACAAAAGACAAGACCTTCCTAAATACAAACAAATCATTTTATCAGTAGAAATGTCAATTGCTGAAAAAAGATTAAAAAGAGGAGACAAATTACCTTCGGTAAACAAAGTATCTCTTGAATTTGGAATATCCAGAGATACTGTTTTATTAGCTTATGACGAACTCAAGAAAAGAGGAATCATTTATGCTATTTTAGGAAAAGGATATTATGTAAAGAGTGAAGATTTTAGTTTTGAGCAGCGTATTTTCTTATTGTTTGACGAATTAAATGCTTTCAAAGAAGATTTATACAATTCGTTTATGGCAACTATAAACCGAAATGCCGAAATTGACATCTTTTTCCATTATTTCAATCCGGAAGTTTTTAAAAAATTGGTTCATGATAACAACGGAAATTATTCCAAATACATTATTATGCCCACGAACCTCGTTAATGCTGCATCTATCATCAAAACATTACCACCTGAGGACGTTTTCATTTTAGACCAAACTAATAACGAATTAAAAAACTATCCATCTGTTCATCAAAATCATTCCAAAGACACTTTTAATGCTTTAGAATCCGGGAAAATCCAAATAGAAAAATACAAAAAACTCATTTTGATTTTCTCCAGTTATAAACAACCCATGGGCATGAAGGAAGGATTTATTGCTTTTTGCGAAAAATATCAAATTCCATATGATATTATTTCCCATTTTGAAAACAATGAAATACAGCCGGGCAATCTATACCTTATTCCTGACGACCGTCATCTGGTAAATGTAATTGAACAGTCTAAAATACAAAAACTAAATATCGGTACTGATTTTGGAATTATTTCCTACAATGATACCCCTTTAAAAAAAGTTGTCGCCAATGGTATTACCACTATTTCAACAGACTTTCAAGAAATGGGACGTATCCTGGCAGAATTAATTCTGAACCAACGAAAAGAACAAATTGAAAATAAAAGCAGCCTTATTCTAAGAGGGTCTTTATAAAAGAAAAATTCATATTTAAAAAAAACTCAAGATCAATATAATCTTTTTGTATAATTTTATTACTACCAAGGCAAACTTAATTATTTCATAATCTTTATTAAGAAGGTTGTTTAACAATGCTAACCGGGCAAATTACAATACCAGTACCAAGGCACATTCAGAAGTAATCTATCTTTTGAATAAAAATTAAAGAAAATGACCGATTTTAGATATCCATTATCGGTCATTTTTGCTTTTTGAGATTTTTCAAGATATAGTTTCGGCTAAAAAA
>NZ_JBBYHU010000040.1:0-32757 GCF_038289905.1 Flavobacterium flavipallidum
TATTGCTTGATGCTTTTTTAAAACTTCATTTACACATCGAAGTTTAAAATCATAACCATACTTGACTTTTCTTTCCATAAAAATACCCCCAAATAGTGTCTAACTTTTTGGGGGCAGTGCAAAACGAGACGGTTTTTTTATAACCAAAAGTTAACTTTAACGATACAACACATTATCTGTATCTAAAATAATAGCAGGTAAATTAGCATTAAACCAGCGATACTTCACATAAATCATCACATGTGTCCCTCCTTCAACGACAATGCATTTTTTTATATTTTGAATTGGAAACATCGCATCTTTATCACCATGAATATGAACTACCCGCTTATCAATTTCTAAATTACCCCAACAAACCACCTTTTCAACCGCCCATTTCAGATAACAAACATCTCGAACTGACAAAAACGTATCATACAACTGCATCCGATGGGTCATTTTTTCACCAAATACAAATTGAGCCAACTTTCCTAAACTCAAAATTAGCCGAATTGGAATCAATTTATAAATTCCTGTTTTTCGTGCAAAATGAATTCGTTTAGGAAATTCCAGTTCTGATTTGACACTTGAAATAATAATGATTTTTTGTACTTTTAGAAATTTAGCCATTTCCTGCACCAAAATCCCTCCAAAAGACACCCCAATCAAAACTGCGTTTTCTTTTTTCACATTCTGAGCAATTCGCCTAGCACAATCCTCTAAAGATTCTTTATACAGCGGAAGCTCCCATTCCAGATAATGCACATCAAAAAGTGCATCATCCAGCTTAATACGCTGAAAAATTTTAGGATTAGCTGCCAAACCAGGCATAAAATAAACAGGAATTCTGCTCATAGCAAGATTTTAAATTTTAATTTCAAATCACCAAAATACTAATTTAAAACATCAATTATATTATTCTCATCCACATAAAAAAACAAAAAAAGGCACAAGTATCAACTTATGCCTTCCATATCAACTTTCAAGAAATCTATTTTTCAATTTCTTTAATGCTATCCATTTTCTTGTGCGCTAAGAAACCAGTAATATCCTCAAAATGTTCCACTACTCTTTTGTTTCCAAATTCAAAAACTTTAGTAGCTAAACCATCTAAGAAATCACGGTCGTGAGAAACTAATATCAAAGTACCATCAAAATCACGCAACGCATCTTTAATAATATCCTTAGTTTTCATATCTAAGTGATTCGAAGGCTCATCCAGAATCAACAAGTTTACCGGTTCTAATAATAATTTAATCATCGCCAAACGTGTTTTTTCACCTCCTGAAAGCACTTTTACTTTCTTAGTAATGTCATCACCTTGAAACATAAAAGCACCTAATATATTTTTAATTTGGGTACGAATATCTCCAACAGCAATACTGTCTATCGTTTCAAAAATAGTTGCATTTTCATCTAACAACGAAGCCTGATTTTGTGCAAAATACCCAATTTGCGCATTATGACCAATTTCAACACTACCGCCATCAATCCCTATTTCCTTCATAATAGCTTTGATCATGGTCGATTTTCCTTCACCATTTTTCCCCACAAAGGCTACTTTTTGACCTCTTTCGATAACAATATTAGCATCTTTAAAAACCACATGATCTCCATACGATTTAGCCAAATCCTTAACTACAACAGGATATTGCCCCGAACGGGCTGCGGGAGGAAATTTTAAACGTAATGCAGAAGTATCCACTTCATCTACCTGAACAATTTCCAATTTTTCTAACATTCTAACACGTGATTGAACGGCATCGGTTTTAGAAAAAGTTCCTTTAAAACGCTCAATAAAAGCACGGTTATCTGCAATCATTTTTTGCTGTTCATCATAGGCTTTTTGCTGGTGAATTCTACGATCTTTACGCAATTCCAAATAATGAGAATACTTGGCTTTATAATCATAAATTCTTCCCATTGTTACCTCAATGGTACGATTGGTAATATTATCTACAAATGCTCTATCGTGCGAAATTACCACAACAGCCTTAGCCGAATTAATCAAGAAATCCTCAAGCCACTGAATACTTTCAATATCCATGTGGTTCGTAGGCTCATCTAGCAAAATCAAATCCGGTTTGCGCAATAAAATTTTAGCCAATTCGATACGCATTCTCCAACCTCCTGAAAACTCAGATGTTTTTCGATCAAAATCAGCAGCAACAAAACCTAATCCTTTTAAAACTTTTTCAACTTCTGCTTCATAATTAACTTCTTCAATAGCGTAAAATTTCTCGCTTAAATCAGAAACTCTTTCAATCAGCTTCATGTATTCATCACTTTCATAATCAGTACGTATTGTCAATTGCTCATTGATTTCGTCAATTTCAGCTTTCATTGAAAAAACTTCAGAGAAAGCTTTTGATGCTTCTTCTTTTACAGTTGCTGTATCGGTTGTCAACAAATGCTGAGGCAAATAAGCAATCACTGCTTCTTTTGGCGCAGAAATACTTCCGGTAGAAGGTTTGGAATTTCCAGCTATGATTTTCAACAAAGTGGATTTTCCTGCACCATTTTTACCCATAAGGGCAATTTTATCATTTTCATTAATTGCAAAAGAAACATCACTAAAAAGTGTAGTCCCACCAAATTGAACCGATATATCGTTTATTGTAATCATTACTAAAAGTTAGAAGTTAGAAGCTAGAGGTTAGAAGTTAAAATTCTAACTCTAATCCGCTATAAATTAAAAAAGTTGCAAAGATAAATGAATTAAGTGATTTGATTGCATAAAAAAACTTCCGGTTCAGTAAAAATCTGTAACCGGAAGTTTAAAAAATTTATCCCTAAATATTAATCGTGATGATTTTTAATTGTATTCCAAATATGAGCATTATGAACCCCAATTACTTCTGGATCAAAAACAGGATCCTTACCTTCTTTTTTCTGCTTTTCGTAATCCAACAATGCTTTCAATGCTGGTTTTTGCAACAAAATAATAGCAATAATATTAAACCAGGCCATCAATCCTACCCCAATATCTCCTAGCATCCATGCAAAACTAGCCTGATTTACTGAACCGTATATTATTACAAAAAGCATGGTTACTTTTAAGACATAAATAATCACTTTTGAAAATTTATTATTTCTAGTCAAATATGACACATTTGTTTCAGCGATGTAATAGTAAGCAACAATAGTAGTAAAAGCAAAGAAAAACAAGGCAATTGCAACAAAATATGCCCCAAAACCATGCATAACAGTATCCATAGCGCTTTGAGTATAAGCCGGCCCATCTTTTAGACCCGGTACTCCTTCATACAGAAATCCGCCCTCTATTGCGGGATTATTAACATTGTACATTCCTGTAATCAAAATCATCAATCCTGTTGCAGTACACACAAACAAAGTATCTATATAAATCGAAAATGACTGCACCAACCCCTGTTTTGCAGGATGCGACACATTAGCAGCCGCAGCAATATGTGGCGCTGTACCCTGACCGGCTTCATTAGAATATATTCCTCTTTTTACTCCCCACTGAATTGCCAATCCGAAAACTGCCCCAAATCCTGCTTCAAGATTAAACGCACACTTAACAATCAACAAAAGCATTTCTGGAATCTTTTGAAAATCTACAGCTAATATAATCAAAGCTATAAGTATATATCCAATTGCCATAAACGGAACGATATACTCAGTAAACTTTGCTATACGTTTTACTCCGCCAAAAATAATTGCAGCAAACATTACTGTTATTATTACCCCACAATATAAAGGATCTAAATGAAATGCATTTTGTACACCAGTTGCAATAGAATTTACTTGCACACCAGGCAATAACGTCCCCGTTGAAATAACGGTAATTACCGCAAACAAAACCGCAAACCATTTCATTCCTAAACCTCTTTCTATATAAAAAGATGGTCCTCCTCTAAATTCCCCTAGATGTTTTTCTTTATAAATTTGCGCTAAAGCCGCCTCTACATAAGCTGTACTAGCTCCTAAAAAAGCAACCATCCACATCCAAAACATGGCTCCGGGTCCACCCATAAAAATAGCAGTTGCCACACCAGCGATATTCCCTGTACCAATTCGCCCAGCCAAAGACATCGCTAAAGATTGAAAAGACGACACACCTGAATCTGAACTTTCCCCTTCAAACAATAATTTCCACATTTCTTTAATATGACGAACCTGTAAAAAACGTGTTCTAAAAGAAAAATACAATCCAGTTCCAAGGCACAATACTATCAGAGCATTACTCCAAATAATATCATTTAAAATCTTTACAATAGCTTCCATAGTTTATTTTTATAATAATTTCCAAAAAAACAACAAAACTATCAACTATCAAATATTTTTTGAATAAAAATCAAAGAAAACTGTAAAACAAAAAAAATACTTCATCCATTACAGACAAAGCATTCTTTAGATTTAAAAATATTCAATAGCTATTACTTACTCTTTTCGCCATTTTTTGGTTACTTCAAAGACATGCTCTAAGATTGCCGCTTCCTTTTCATCAAATTCTATATTCCTTCTACCCATTACTAATTTAGCCGTTTCAAAAGCCTTTTTAGTCACATAGGTTGTAAATCCAGTAGCACCACCCCATGAAAAACTTGGAACAAAATTTCGAGGAAAGCCAGCACCAAAAATATTTGCACTTACACCAACCACTGTTCCGGTGTTAAACATTGTATTGATTCCGCATTTACTATGATCTCCCATCATTAAACCACAAAACTGTAATCCCGTTTTAGCAAAACCTTCAGTCTCATAACTCCACAAACGCACTTCATCGTAATTATTCTTTAAATTCGAATTATTACTATCCGCACCAATATTACACCATTCTCCTAAAACTGAATTACCTAAAAACCCATCATGCCCTTTATTAGAATGTGCAAATAAGACTGAATTATTAACTTCTCCTCCTATTTTAGAATACGGACCTACTGTAGTTGGTCCGTAAATTTTAGCACTCATTTTAACAATCGCTCCTTCACACAAAGCAAATGGGCCACGAATCACAGTCCCTTCCATTATTTCAGTATCTTTACCTATATAGATTGGACCATTTGTAGCATTCAAAGTTACGTATTCTAATTTTGCTCCTTCCTCAATAAAAATATTTTCCGAGGCAATCACATTAACACTCTTAGGAATTGGTTGTGATTTTCTATCTTCCGTTAAAAATTCAAAATCCTCTCTAATTGCAACTCCATTTTTAGAAAAAATATCCCATGTATTCATTACTGTAATACAGTCGTCATTATATTCGATAATTTCATAATTATCAAAATCTACCTCTTCCTGACTGTCATTAGTAAAAAAAGCAATCACTTCTTCTCCTTTAAAAATCACCTGATTAGGCTCTAAGTTCGAAACCATTTCTGCTAAAAGTTCATTAGGAAGAAAAGAAGCATTAATCATTACATTTTCTTCTAATTCAACCATAGGATATTTATCCGATAAATATTCTTCAGTCAATGTCGTTATGGTCGAACCCAAATACCTTTCCCATTTTTGACGGATGGTCATAATTCCTATCAAAATATCAGCTACAGGGCGTGTAAAAGTAAACGGCAACAAAGCATTACGAGCAGGACCATCAAAAAGTATATAATTCATAAAGTTTCTTTTTTATTAATTATGGTTTCCTACAAAAAACCAATGCCAAAGTTATCATTTTTTTGTAGAGATAAAACAAAAAAGCCTTCCAAATGGAAGGCTTTTTCTATAATTCAGAAACAAATTAAAATTATTTAATATGTTTAGCATATTTAGTTTTGAATTTATCAATACGTCCTGCAGTATCGATAAGTTTAGATTTACCTGTGTAAAAAGGGTGAGAAGTTCTAGAGATCTCCATTTTTACAACTGGATACTCAACACCTTCGTGAACGATTGTTTCTTTAGTTTCTGCTGTAGATTTAGTAATAAAAACGTCATCATTTGACATGTCTTTAAAAGCAACTAATCTGTAATTTTCTGGGTGTACACCTTTTTTCATCTTGAATCTTTTTTATTTGTTTGGCTATAATTTACTTTGAAGCTTTCCATTTAACTGAAAAGGTATAAACAAATTATAACTTTTTATTTTAATTATTTATTTTGAGGATGCAAAAATACAATTATTTTTCAATAAACAAATCTTTATTTCTTTTTTTTATATATCAGGCTAAAAACAGTTTTTTACTCTTCAGTAAACAGGGAATTACTATATTTGTTGCTTCAAAATTAAAATTAGATTAATGAACGACTTTGTAAAAAAGACAGCTGCTAAAAACGGCTTGATTTTAGGAACACTATTAACCTTTTTAAATGCTTACATTTACTTTTACAACAACTCATTAATTTCAAATATAGGAATCGGATTTTTTTTCCTACTCCTATTTATAATATGTGGTATTATTTCGGTTCTAAAAGTAAAATCACTTTCAAATGGTAAAATTAATTTTAGAACTACATTCTCAGCCTATTTTATTACCATTCTAGCCGCTCATACCTTAATTGCACTGGGTTTAATCATAATAACCAATGCATTAATCTCCCCAGAAATAGCAGAATCCATCAAAAAAACGATAATCGATTTTAACATCAACACTCTAAAATTAAACAATGCTTCTCAAAAAGATATAGCAAATGCTATTCAGTTATCTAAGAACTATAATCCATTTGCTATTACCGAAATTCTATCCGGTGCTTTAAAATATTTACTTAGAGACAGTATCATCGGTTTAGTTGTAGCCGCTTTTTTTAGAAACACAAAATAAAAATGAATTTATCCATCTTAATACCACTTCTTAACGAAGAAGAATCACTAAAAGAACTTTACTCCTGGATTATTAAAGTAATGCAGGAAAATCGTTATTCCTATGAAATTATATTCTTAGATGACGGAAGCTCTGATGATTCATGGCCTATCATTCAAAGTTTTGCTGCCGAGAACACACATGTAAAAGGAATCCGATTCATGAAAAACTTCGGAAAATCGCAGGCTTTACACGCTGGTTTTGCAAAAGCGCAGGGTGATGTCATAATTACTATGGATGCTGACCTTCAAGACAGTCCTGACGAAATTCCAGGATTATACGAGATGATTACCCAGCAAAAATTCGATTTGGTTTCAGGATGGAAAAAGAAACGTTACGACTCTGTAGTAGCTAAAAATCTTCCTTCTAAATTATTCAACTGGGCTGCCCGAAAAACTTCAGGTGTAGAATTGAATGATTTTAACTGTGGATTGAAAGCGTACCGAAATGTAGTAGTAAAAAACATTGAAGTTTCAGGCGAAATGCACCGATACATTCCAGTTTTGGCTAAAAATGCCGGTTTTGGAAAAATTGGCGAAAAAGTAGTTCAACATCAAGCCAGAAAATACGGTGAAACTAAATTTGGAATGGAACGTTTCATCAATGGATTCCTTGATTTAATTACCATTTGGTTCCTATCCCGATTTGGAAAAAGACCAATGCACTTATTTGGAGCCATAGGATCATTAATGTTCATTATCGGTTTCTTGCTTGCAGGATATATTGGTTTTTCTAAACTGTACCACATGTATAACAACATGCCTTACAGTTTGGTAACAAACAACCCTTGGTTCTTCATTGCTTTAACCACAATGATATTAGGAACACAATTATTTTTAGCTGGTTTTTTAGGCGAAATTATTTTACGCTCAAAAAACAACGAGGAACGATATAAAATTGCCAACGAAATTAATTTTCAGTAATTAAAAATCATTGTTTGAAACAAACCATTTATTTACTAAATTTCGATTGAAACTTTAAGATAAATTTCATTTAGACTAAAAACAACCAATTATAAAAACAACAATCTAAAAACGCGACAAAAATGGAATTGAAACAAAACATTTTAGATGCAGTTAAAGAATGGCAAAGTCCTATATTTGATGCAACAACTCATGAAGCAATCAATAAATTAGTAGCTACTTCACCAAAAGAAGTTGAAGAAAGTTTCTATAAAAACCTTGAATTCGGAACAGGTGGAATGCGAGGAATTATGGGCGTAGGAAACAACCGAATCAACAAATATACGCTTGGAAAAAGTACTCAAGGCCTTTCAAATTATCTAAAATCTGTTTTTCCTAACCAACCAATAAAAGCCGTAATTGCTTATGATTGCCGTCATAACAGTAAATCATTGGCTAAAGTGGTGGCTGATGTATTTTCTGCTAATGGAATCCAAGTGTATTTATTCTCTGACTTAAGACCTACACCGGAATTATCTTTTGCAGTTAGACATTTAGGCTGCCAATGTGGAATTGTACTTACAGCATCCCACAACCCACCTGAATACAATGGTTACAAAGTTTACTGGCAAGATGGCGGACAAATTGTTCCTCCTGAAGATGAAGCAATCATTAATGCTATTGAAAAATTAAATTATAGTGAAATCAAATTTGATGCTAATGAAGATTTGATTCAATATATTGACAAAGATGTAGACCAGGCTTTTATCAAATCTACTGTTGAAAATGCAAGTTTTGACACGCCACAAGAAGCTAAAGACAACTTAAATATTGTTTTTACTTCGTTACACGGAACATCAATTACTTTAGTTCCGGATACTTTTGCAGCAGCTGGCTACAAAAACGTGCAAATTGTTAAAGAACAAGAACTTCCAAACGGAGATTTCCCAACTGTAAAATCACCAAACCCAGAAGAACCAGAGGCTTTAACTTTAGCATTAGAACTTGCTGACAAAACAAAAGCTGATATCGTTATTGGAACGGATCCGGATTGCGACCGTTTAGGTATTGCAGTAAGAAACAACGAAGGTAAAATGACTTTGTTGAACGGAAATCAAACCATGATTTTGATGACTGCTTTTTTATTAGAAAAATGGAAAAAAGCTGGCAAAATTGACGGTAAACAATTTGTAGGATCAACAATTGTTTCTACACCAATGATTATGGAATTAGCTTCGGCTTACGGAGTAAATTTCAAAGTAGGTTTGACTGGATTCAAATGGATTGCTAAAATGATCAAAGATTTCCCTGAATTAAAATTCATTGGAGGTGGTGAAGAAAGTTTTGGATACATGGTTGGTGATGCCGTTCGTGATAAAGATGCAGTTGCTGCAACATTATTAATCTGCGAAGTTGCTGCTCAGGCAAAAGCTAATGGGAGCACAGTTTACAAAGAATTACTAAACTTATACGCTGACCACGGTTTCTTTAAAGAATATTTAGTTTCCTTAACTAAAAAAGGAATGGAAGGTCTTCAGGAAATCAATCAAATGATGATTGATTTAAGAGAAAACCCACTAAAAGAAATCAACGGACAACGCGTAGTAATGATTGAAGATTACGATTCTTCAATAGCAAAAAATTTATTGGACGGTTCTGAATCGGTAATGGATATGCCAAAATCAAATGTATTGATTTATTATACTGAAGACGGTTCTAAAATTTGTGCAAGACCTAGTGGTACAGAGCCAAAAATTAAATTCTATATCAGTGTAAACACTGAGCTAGATGCTGTAGAGAACTTTAAAGAAGTAGAAGCTTATTTAGATCAAAAAATTGCTGCTATAATTTCTGAAATGCAATTAAAATAATGGATATCAACATAAAAAAACTAATTCCTTTTGTTTCAAATTACAAAAAACACATTTATTTAAATGTGTTTTTTAATATATTCTACGCATTGTTTTCTACTCTGCTCATGGTATCTATGATACCTACACTGAATGTTCTTTTTGGAATTGATCAAAAATTATATACTGAACCAAAGTTCGAAGGAATTGGTAATTTAAAAAAATACTCTGGAGATTTTCTGAATTACAAAATGACAACCCTTACTGAAGTTTACGGATTCAAAATCATGTTGCTTTTTGTTATTTCAATAATCATCATCACAGCACTTTTAAAAAATATAACCAATTATTTTGCCTCTTACCATGTTACCCGCTTAAGAACAGGTGTCCTAAGGGATTTAAGAAAAAATCTTTACGCCAAAATCATCAACCTACCTATTTCATATTACTCAGAAAAGAAAAAAGGAGATGTAATGGCTCGTATGTTGGGGGACATTAATGATGTCCAAAATTCTTTTTTTCAGGTTTTAGAATTGGTTGTAAGAGAACCATTAACTATTATTTTCTCGATTGTAACCATGTTTCTTATAAGTCCAAAACTTTCTTTTTTTGTTTTGGTATTTATTCCCGTTGCTGGAATTATAATTTCAAGAATAGGTAAAAACTTAAAATCTAAATCCATTAAAGCGCAAAACGAAAACGGAATTTTCATTTCTATTTTAGACGAAACTCTGGGTGGATTAAAAGTAGTTAAAGGTTATAATGCTGAAGAATCTTTCATCGAAAAATTCAACAATTCCATCAACAGGCTTTTACATCTTTCCAACAGCATTGGAAACAAAAACAATTTAGCTTCACCAATGAGTGAATTTTTAGGAATTGTAACAATTGCAGTATTATTGTGGTTTGGCGCCCAACTTGTAGTAGAAGAACATTCTATCACTTCAGCAACTTTTATTACTTACATCGCTCTTGCCTATACCATTTTAACTCCTGCCAAAGCAGTTTCTAAAGCTTCTTATCAGGTAAAATCAGGATTAGCGGCAGCCGAAAGAGTCTTTACCTTAATGGAACAAGAAAACACAATTGTTGACGAAGACAATGCTGTAAACAAAAACACTTTCGAACAATCTATCAAACTTGAAAATATCAATTTTAGATACAAAAAAGAAAATGTGCTTGACAACTTCACATTGGAAATTCCAAAAGGAAAAACTGTTGCATTAGTTGGACAATCTGGTTCAGGAAAAAGTACAATTGCCAATCTGCTAACTCGTTTTTATGATGTTAACGAAGGTAAAATCACTATGGATGGCGTTGACATCAAAAACATCAAACTAAAATCGCTAAGAAGTTTAATGGGATTAGTGACTCAGGATTCAATTTTATTTAACGACACCATCAAAGCAAACATTGCTTTAGGAAAACCTGACGCCACCGACGAAGAAGTAATTGAAGCTTTGAAAATTGCTAATGCTTATGAATTTATAAAAGATTTACCGGAAAGAATCTACACTAATGTGGGTGACAGCGGAAATAAACTTTCAGGAGGTCAAAAACAACGTTTGTCTATTGCACGTGCCGTGTTGAAAAACCCTCCAATTATGATTTTAGACGAAGCAACTTCCGCTTTGGATACCGAAAGCGAGAAATTTGTACAAATTGCACTTGAAAACATGATGCAAAACCGCACTTCTATTGTAATTGCGCACCGTCTTTCTACAATTCAAAAAGCAGATTTGATTGTAGTAATGAAAAAAGGAAAAATCGTTGAACAAGGCTCACATGAGGAATTAATTGCTTTAAATGGCACTTACAACAAATTAGTTTCCATGCAATCTTTTGAATAAATAATTAAAAATTAACATCGCTTTATTTTAGATTCAAAAACGAATTATACCTTTATAATACCATTTTAAATCTAAAAAAATGTACCAAAACAATCCAAACATTAAACTCACCGAAAATACCGATACGGTAATTTGGAAATATCTAGACTTATCAAAATTTTTGGATTTATTGCTTTCGCAAAAATTATTCATGTCGCGTTCCGACAAATTTGAAGATCAATACGAAGGTACTTTTAGCGAACCTACTTATGAAGAAATAAAAAAATTAGCAACCGACAATCCCGATTTTATCAATTATTACAAAACACATCGGGAAAAAATAGCCATCAGCAGTTGGCACATCAATGAATACGAATCCTTTGCCATGTGGCAAATATTCACGCAAAACAGCGAAGGATTAGCCATTCAATCCACCATCGGTCGACTGCAACAATCATTATATCCTGAAACCAATTTCAAGCAATATATCGGCGAAGTAAATTATATCGATTACAAGAAGGAATACATCCCTTTTAATGACACTTTCTTTCCTTTTCTATTTAAAAGAAAAAGCTTTCAGTACGAACGTGAAGTAAGAGTAATCACTGATGTTTCTGAAAACAACATCAAACTCAACGATGGATTAAAAATCAATGTTGACATCAATGAATTGATTGAAAAAATCTACATCCATCCTAAATCTGAAAACTGGTATAAAAATCTGGTTATTCAGCTAGTGAAAGAACTAGGTTTTGATTTCTCTATAGAAAAATCAGATTTAGAAAGCGATATTTTGATTTAGGGAGCAAATTAAATTGGTTCGTAATTAACCACTTCCCAATCTTTGTCCAAAAGATTAATGTAACCATATTGAACTACGTCATTTTTATCAAATTGACCATTCTTATTGGTATCTTCAACGGTTCTAAAATACAAACGATTTTTAGATTCAATTAAATTCCAATCGATTAACTCTTGAAAATTAGCCGATATTTTAACAAAATGTTCTCCACTGATTTCGCTTAAATACAAAGATTTTATATCACTTGTATCCAGTTTTCCATCCTTATTAGTATCCACATCATACATGGTGTACACTAAAATTTGTTTATTAGTTTTTTCGGCAATAGCTTTTAAATAGGTAACTGTTAAAATTAGAGCAGGTTTATCAGTCAATGATTTTATCGAATCAGAATCGATTTTTTGAAATTTTAAATTCTGTAAAAAACCGGTAATTTCATCATCTCCCAAATTAGAAATTGTAAAACTTAAATCTATCACACTTGAAGATCCATATTTAACCTTTGTTCCTTTTTCATAGACTCTTAAATCACCCACAGGATGAATTAAATAATCTGTACCTTCCATTTGAATAGGTAAATCAGCAATAGCAATCTGCGTTGAATCCTGTTTAGTAACCGATTTAGCCTTTGAGGTAGAATCATAGATTACTTTAGGTTTCTCAACTTCTTTTTTACAGCTTACTAAAAGCAATACCGTAAGATTCATTAAGACGATTGATACAGTTTTCATATGGATTTTAATTAAAATATTTTCAAATGTAATGATTTTTAAAAATGCTTTTGAATTTTAAACTTAATTTATAATTCTACAAAGCTTCAGAATTTCTTTTGTTTTATAACTTAGCATTTAACTTGACATTGAACACTCTTGTAGTCATATAATTAGGCACAGCATATTCATTTTTTGAATACACATCCCTTACCCAGGTATTCGTTATTGAATTTTGATTATTAAATAAATTAAATATTTCTAAACCAATTGCTAATCCTTTAAAACTACCTAGCCAACTCTTTTTAGCTCTTGACGAATTGGCATCAATCAATACTTTTGAAAACCCAATATCAGCCCTACGGTAATCATTCAAACGATTTTGATATTGATACGCATCGGCATAAGAAGGTGAACCTCCGGGCAATCCAGTATTGTAAACTAAATTCAAATACAATCGCATACTTGGAATATTAGGCATATAATCCTGAAATAATACCGCAAATTTTAATCTTTGATCAGTTGGACGTGCTATATAACCTCTGTTATTGCTATTTTCTTCCGTTTTTAAATAGCCAAAACTAAACCATGATTCTGTTCCGGGAACAAATTCACCGTTTAATCTTAAATCAAGTCCTTGTGCGTAGGCTTTTGCATTATTATTAGCAGCATAACGAATCCTAACATTATCTATTGTATACGTATTGACATCATTTAATGATTTATAATACAACTCCGAAACCAATCTAAAAGGTCTTTTCCACATTTGAAAATTATATTCATTCCCAAAAACCAGCTGAATTGATTGCTGCGCCTTTACATTATCCTGAACAGATCCTGAAGCATCTCTAAGTTCTCTGTAAAAAGGAGGCTGATAATAGTATCCACCTGATATCCTAAAAATCAAATCTTTTTCTCCATTTGGTTTTAATACTAACTGTCCCCTTGGGCTTAAAACAGTTTGAGAACTTCCTGAAGCATTTGTACCTAAGATACTCCAATTTTGAATTCTTCCACCTAAATTATACCAAAGTTCTGCATTGTTAAGATACGATTTTGCATTCCACTGAAGATAAGCCGAAAAACGATTAATCGTATTATAATTGGTTGCAAAAACACTTCTATAAGGTGCAAGCGGTCCCACAAAAGAAGTATAAGGCTGATCGTCTCTTGAAAATTCTAGAATTCGGGGATTAATAGAAAAACCTGCTGAATCCACCACTTCCCACTCCATCACACGGTCACGAATGGATTCTCGAGTATATTTTACACCAAACTCTAAATTATTCTTGGCCCAATCATAAAAACCTTTAATCTCACTATTAACAATCAATGCGTCTAAATCATTTCGGGCATGATTGAGTTGCGTACCAATACCGTTAGCGTTAGAGGAATCATATGTATCCGAACCTATTGTGGTAGTATTCTCCGTCAAAAGATATTGTGCCAAAATATCAAAATGCTCTTGTTCCAAAGTATGAAATACTGAATTTATAAATTTGAATTTCAATTTATCCGAAACCTGATAGGTCGTTTTTAACGCTCCCAAATATGTAGCGTATTCATCTTTTTCCTGCCCTTCGTAATAGACCGTTAATTGCATTGGCTTGTCAATTGTACCAAATTTAGTATTACGTATTAAAGGCTGGTAATTGTATTTATTTTTCGAAATATTCCCTAAAAAACTCCATTCCCATTTATCAGAAGCTTTAAAATTGATATTGGTTTGAACATCAACAAAAGTGGGCTTATAATTTGTTTGCGTATCCTGACTATTCACCAAAAGACTATTGTTTCGATAACGAACACCAGTAACCGAAGTCCATTTATTATTTTTAGAAACTGCATCTACTGCGACGCTCCCACCGAGTAAACTCGCTTCAAAAGAGGCTCCAAACTGAGTTGGTTTTCTATAGGTTATATCTAAAACAGAAGATAATTTATCTCCATATTTAGCCTGAAAACCACCTGCAGAAAAATTGATATTTTGAACCAAATCGGTATTGGTAAAACTTAAACCTTCCTGTTGTCCTGAACGAATCAAGAATGGACGATAAATTTCAACTTCGTTTACATACACCAGATTTTCGTCATAATTCCCGCCCCTAACCGAGTATTGTGTACTCATTTCGTTATTTGAATTTACTCCTGCTACGGTTTTCAAAACGTTTTCAATTCCCGCATTTGCACCGGGAAGTTTCTTAACAACGTCTGCTGATATTGCTGTAACACCTTGAATTTGAACTTTTTTATCTTTCGAAATTATAATTTCACCCATTTGTTCCTCGAACTCATTCAAAACTAAATTCAATTCGTAATCAGAACTATTTTTTAAGAACAAAGAGATTATCGCTTTCTTATAGGTCAAATGACTGAAAAGCAAATTTATTTTTTTGTTTACCGGAACTTTTATAGAATAAGAACCTTTAGCATCTGATTGTGTGGAATGCCCCGAAAAAGAAATAGTAACATTACTTACTGGATTATTTTTAGCATCAAAAACAATCCCTTTCACCTTAGCCAATTGAGCAAAAGCGGAAAAACTAATCCAAAATGCGATAAATATAAAACCTAGCTTATTACTCCTCAAACTATAAAATTTATTTTTGACTTCTAAAAAATCCTGTTTCAAATACTGAAGAATTCCCTACTTGATCAGTAACAACAACTTTTAACTCATTTTTACCTTCTGCTACAAATTCATTAGTAAATTGATAAGTGATTTTTCTTGTTTTCGCATCGTATTCGAATAAAATCCAATTTCCATTCAAGTAACCATTATACGATTTAATTCCGGAACCACTATCAGCAATAGAAAGCTGAATAGATTTTTCATTAGTTATCCAACATCCTTCAATAGGTTTTGCCATACTAATCGTTGGAGCAGTTGTATCCATCGCTAAAGTATATTTACCCAAAGTTCTCACCTTAGTAGTATACAAATTACCTTTTACAGCTGTCGAATTATAACCTAATTTTCCACTGGAACTTAAATTCGCGATATACACTTTACTTTTTTGATCATCAGAATATTTATCACTTTCAATTGCAATTTCAAAACTACTATGAACAGGAACTGAATCATCATGCACGGTTAACACATTTCCATTTACAACAAAATTCATCGCAAAATCATCATAAAAAGTTCCGGCAGGAAAAGTGGCAGTCATATTATCTTTTGAAAAAATATTATCTTTTTTAGCTTTTACAAAATAACTAGAAACTACTTTTTCCTGTTCCACAACCGGACTAGCTGCATCAAAAGCAATCGGAATCGTAATCATAGTTGTATTACCAAAATAATCTGCAACTTCTACTCGATACGACAAATTCAAATTTGGTAAAACTTTTATAATTCCATTATCTTCATCAGTCTTAATAATACTCAAACCAAAAGGCGTTTTCATAAACAATTTTTGAACCCTTTGAGAAGTTCGCTTATAGCGTCCATAATCAATTAGTGCATTCACATAACGCATTTCATCAAATCCGTAAGTATCAAACTGATAACCAAACACGGCTTTACCATTTAGATAAGACTGTACTTTATAAACACCGTTTCTATTCATCGAAATATTATCATAATCGACTGCAGTAATTCCAAAACCAATTGCTCCGTTTGCTAAAACTTTATTCGCCAAATAGCTTCCGTCAGCCTGTAATCTCAAATTCAACAATAAAGGTTGCTTAGATTTATTAGCCACAGTACCATCCAAAGGATAAACATAAACTGCCGAAACAATAGGCTTCTTAGTATCTTTGAAATTTTTATCAAAACCAAAAAACATCGGATTGATTACTTTTTCAGTCTTTGTATCTCTGAATTCAAAATGCAAATGCGGTCCTTCTGACGAACCTGTATTTCCGGAAAGTGCAATAAGCTGTCCTTTTTTGACTTCTAACTCATTCGCTTTTGGAAACAACTCGATTTCAAAAGACTGCGCCTTGTATTGAGCATTTTTGATATAATCATCAATGATACCAACAGCTTTTTGCAAATGACAATAAACCGTCGTTATTCCGTTTGGATGATTAATATAAATAGCTTTTCCGTTTCCGAATGGCGAAATTTTAATTCTTGAAATATAACCATCTGCGGCGGCATGCACTTCTAAACCTTCTCGTTGTAAAGTTTTAAAATCAAAACCAGCGTGAAAATGATTCGGTCTTAATTCACCAAAATTCCCGGATAACTGCATCGGGATATCTAAAGGTGACTGAAAATAATCTTTTGGATAAGTGTTTTGGGCTATAACTACTCTAGAAATCAGTAGGAAAAATAAAAAAAATCTCATGCTTAACGTTTTTGCTAAGATAAAAAAACTAATTTGGATTACTTTATAAATATTTTTATTTGTAACCAATTACAGTACAACATATTGATTATTTTATAATAAAAAAACCTTTAAAATATTGCAATAATAAAAACTAATACTAAATTTGTAATATTAAGTAATGATTAGGATTAATAATGAGTGTAATTGCAGAAATAATTGATACTCTTGAAAGTAAAGTTGAAAAACTGATTCTAAAACTAAAAAATTTAGAAAAAAACAATCAAGATTTAACTATCGAATTAAACAAAGCTGCACAAACCATACAAAATCAGTCCAATGAGATTGAAGCCTTAAAAGCAAAGTATGAAACACTTAAAATGGCCAATTCATTATTAGGCAGCGAAGAAAACAAAAGAGATACAAAGCTTAAAATAAATTCATTAATTCGTGAAATTGATTACTGTATTGCTCAGTTATCAGATTAGTATAAACAATGGACGAAAAGCTTAAAATTAAAATATCAATTGCAGACCGTGTGTATCCTTTAACTGTGGATCCAAGTCAGGAAGAAGGACTTAGAAGTGCTTCCAGAAAAATTGATATAATGATAAAGCAATTTGAAGAGAATTATGCTGTTCGCGACAAACAAGATGTTTTAGCCATGTGCGCCTTGCAATTTGCATCGCAAGTAGAGCAAAAACAGATTGACAATGCTATCAACGCAGACGAAACCATTGATAGAATTCAAAAAATTAATGCTTTTTTAGACGAAAATCTCTAAACAAAATACGTTCTTAAAAAACAAAGATACTGCCTACATTAGTACCTATTTGATAAACTCAACACTAACAAATTAGAATGAGCAAATCATCGTTACTATAGCAAGCCAATTCAGTTTGGAAGCTTGAACAACGAGTTAGCTCAAAACTTGTCTATACGAGTTTATACAAACCACTTAATGTAGGCTTTTTTTATATATAAATTTTTTAACAAACATGGACATATTAACGATTATTATTTCGGGAATTATAGGTATTGCGGTAGGATTTACAATCGCTAAAATAATTGAAAAGAGTAACATCTCTAATCTTATCAAAAACGCTAAAAAAGAAGCAGCTTCTATCTTGAAAGACGCTAATTTTGAAGCAGAAAACATAAAAAAAGACAAAATTCTTCAAGCCAAAGAAAAATTTATTGAATTAAAAGCAGAACACGAACAAGTAATCTTAGCTCGTGACAAAAAAGTTGCTGAAGTTGAAAAACGAATTCGAGACAAAGAATCTCAAGTTTCAAATGAACTTTCTAAGGCTAAGAAAGTAAACGATGATTTTGAAAGAAAAACAGCTGAATTACAAACTAAAGTTGAAATTTTAGACAAAAAACAAGCTGAAGTTGACAAACTTCACAAAAGTCAATTACAACAGTTAGAATTGATTTCAGGTTTATCTGCAGAAGAGGCTAAAGAGCAACTAGTAGAAGGATTAAAAGCTGAAGCCAAAACTTCTGCTATGTCTCACATTCAGGATACAATTGAGGAAGCTAAACTTACTGCACAGCAGGAAGCTAAAAAAATCATCATCAACACCATTCAACGTGTAGGAACTGAAGAAGCAGTTGAAAACTGTGTTTCAGTATTCAACATCGAATCTGATGATGTAAAAGGTAGAATTATCGGTCGTGAAGGTCGTAATATTAGAGCTCTTGAAGCAGCTACCGGAGTTGAAATTATTGTTGACGATACTCCTGAAGCAATTATCCTTTCTTGTTTCGACCCTGTTCGTAGAGAAATTGCTCGTTTGTCATTACACAAATTAGTAACTGACGGACGTATTCACCCAGCTCGTATCGAAGAAGTAGTTGCTAAAACAGCTAAGCAAATTGACGACGAAATTATCGAAGTAGGTAAACGTACCGTTATCGACTTAGGAATTCACGGTTTACATCCAGAATTAATCAAAGTTGTAGGTAGAATGAAATACCGTTCTTCTTATGGTCAAAACTTATTACAACACTCACGTGAAGTTTCTAAACTTTGCGGATTGATGGCTGCTGAATTAGGATTAAATGTAAAACTAGCTAAAAGAGCAGGTTTATTACACGATATAGGAAAAGTACCAGATACTGAAAGTGATTTACCGCACGCTTTATTAGGTATGCAATGGGCTGAAAAATACGGTGAGAAAGAAGAAGTTTGCAACGCTATTGGAGCACACCACGATGAAATCGAAATGAAATCATTGCTTTCTCCAATTGTTCAGGTTTGTGATGCGATTTCAGGTGCAAGACCAGGCGCAAGAAGACAAGTTCTAGATTCTTATATCCAACGTTTGAAAGATCTTGAAGATGTAGCTTACGGATTCAACGGTGTTAAAAATGCTTACGCAATTCAGGCAGGTAGAGAATTACGTGTAATCGTAGAAAGTGAAAAAGTTTCTGATGATAATGCCGCTACTTTATCTTTTGAAATTTCTCAAAAAATTCAAACTGAAATGACTTATCCAGGTCAGGTTAAAGTAACAGTAATCAGAGAAACCAGAGCAGTAAATATTGCTAAATAGGAAAATAAATTTCCAAATTTTTTAAATTCCAAATTCCAATCATCACAATTGGGATTTGGAATTTTTTATTTGTTCTAAACTTGGAATTTGGAATTTGCTTTTTTGTAATTTGACTACATGTTCTTTCTCGGATGACAATTCTCTAATACTTCTGTCAAAAACTTTCTATCCAAATGCAAATAAATTTCCGTTGTAGTAATCGATTCGTGACCTAACATTAATTGTATAGAACGCAAATCAGCGCCATTTTCCAGAAGATGTGTTGCAAAAGAATGTCTAAACGTATGCGGACTAATTTTCTTTTTTAAACCAATTTGCGTGGCCAAATTATTAATAATAGTAAAAACCATTGCCCGAGTTAATTGCCCACCTCTCCTATTTAAAAATAAGGTATCACTAAACTCTTTTTTTACCGGCACTTCTGGTCTTACATTATCTTTATAAATAGTAATATATTTTTGAGTGACGGACGCAATAGGCACAAAACGTTCTTTATTTCCTTTTCCTGTTATCTTGATAAAACCTTCATCAAAAAACAAATCAGAAATTTTAAGCGAAACTAATTCCGACACCCTTAATCCACAACCATATAAAGTTTCAAGCATAGCTCTATTTCGTTCTCCTTCTTTAGAAGACAAATCGATAGCAGCAATTAAAGCGTCGATTTCATCCAGCGATAAAGTATCTGGTAATTTTCGAGTAGTTTTTGGCGACTCAATCAACTCCATTGGATTATCTGACCGATAATCTTCAAAAATTAAATAACTGAAAAAACTTTTCAATCCCGAAATAATTCTTGCCTGAGAACGGGCATTAACTTGAGCTGAAATAAAATAAATAAACTGCTGAACTGTTTCTTCATTTATTTTTAATGGAGAAACATCTATTTTATTTTGTTCCAAAAACAAGCATAAACGTTCAATATCAAACGAATAATTGGTTACGGTATTCTTCGATAAACCACGTTCGATTTTAAGATACGATTGATAACTTTTTATATAAAATTTCCAGTCCATAGCACAAATAAACGACATTTATAAACATAAAAAAACCTCTCCTTTACAGAAGAGGCTTTGATTGAACTCTTTTAAATTAGAATTTATAACTTAATCCCAAAAAGGCTCCACTCAATCTAGTACTAAAATCACTATTTCCTCCTTCAATCAAATTAGACAATCCAAAATTATATTTACCATCCAATGAGAACTCTTCATTCAATTCAAATGACAGACCTAAATCCAAACCAAAATTGAATGTTTTAACTCCTTCTCCTGCATCCAAAAGAAATCCGAAATCAGGACCAGCCAATAAACTTAAATCTTCCACAACTGGAATTTTAGCCAAAACAGGCACTTGAATCTGATCTAAATCCTTAACCGAAACATATAATAATTCCGGTTGCACATGAAATTTCTCAGAAACTGTTATATCAGCAAATCCACCTACATAAAAGCCGGTTTCTGATTCATTAAAAGTTGTTCCATCAAATTTATGATGCATTGAAGCAAAATCTACTCCAGCCTTAAGCCCAAATTTAGCCTCCTGAGCATTTGCAAAAGACAATGCACACATTGCAACTACCGTTAAAATAATTTTTTTCATACTTTATTCTTTTAAATTAATAATTTAATCTCCTAAAATTAGCAAATACCTAAAAACATAATTAGTATCTTACAAATAAATATCAACAACACTATTAACATTTTAAAAAAAGAAACAAAAAAAAGACCAGTCTTTAGACTGGTCCTAATATTTCTATTCTAGAAAAGAATTAGAATTTATATCCTAAACCTAGAGAAAAACCAGATGTTTTTAATTTAGAATCCTCTCCCATAAAATCTTCTTTAGCAATATTAATTAAACCTAGATTGTATCTAAAATCAACAGCAACTTTTTCAGTTAACTCATACCCTAAACCAAAATTAACACCAAAATTAATTGTTTCAAGCATATCTTTAATATCCTCTGATTCTCCTTCAAATTTTGCTTTAGCTCCAACTAAAAAACCAATTTGTGGCCCTACTTGTAAACTAATTTTCTCTGAAGCATAATATTTTGCCATTACAGGAACATTAATATAAGAAAGATTAAAATTCAAATCACCTTCTAGAGGTAATTTATAACTTTCATAAGAAAACAAAAGCTCTGGTTGAACAGTAAATTTACTAGCCACTTTAATTTCAGCAAAACCTCCTGCTTGAAACCCCACATTTGATCCAAACTTAATAGAAATATCATCTTGACTCATAAAATTTGTTGCTCTGAAACTATTAAGATTTCCACCTACTTTCGCTCCAAATTTAACTTCTTGTGCATTAGCTAAACCAAATGCAAATACAGCCACAACTGATAAAATAATTTTTTTCATTTTTGTTTATTTATTAAATTTTCGCCAAACATAAAGCAAATACTCATTAAAATCCAAATTTTATGTTAAAATAAAATGAAAATTCACAGTTGTTTTTTAACAAGAAAAAAAATATAAAATATTAAAAACCAATACATTAAAAATATTAAAATCACTAAATATGGTGATTTTAACAACTAACTAATATTTACAAAATTTATAAGTTTTAAACTACAGAAAATTTCTTCTAAACTTTAATTATAAAAATGAAAAAACTAAAACAAAATCCAGAAATTATATAATATTTTTACGCCTGAAGAGTTATAAATTGTAATCTCAAATCTATAAGTAAATTAAAACTAAAAAATTATGAAAAAAATCATCTTAGCAGCAATTATGTTATTAGGTACTACAGCTGCAATACAGGCACAGTCGATTCGTTTTGGTATTAAAGGAGGAGCCAATTTTGCTAATCAAAACGGAGACGATGTACCAGACGTTAACAAAGAAGGAATCACCAGCTACCATGCTGGTCTAGTTTCTGAAATTAAATTAATGGATCGTTTTGCTATCCAACCGGAACTTTTATATTCTACACAAGGGGCGAGTTATGAAAATGCTGGTGAAGAATTTAAAAACGAATTAGGGTATTTGTCTATTCCCGTTATGGCTAAAATTTATTTAAGCGAAAGTTTAAGCTTAGAATTAGGACCACAAGCGTCTTTCTTATTAAAGGACAGAAAAAATTTCGATCCGGGAGATGCTAACACTTTTGAATTCGCCGCTGTTGGAGGTTTAGGTCTAAATATCACCAAAAACTTATTCGTTCAAGCTCGTTACGGACTTGGATTGACTGAAGCTACTAAAAATGCTGATATTAAAAACTCAACGATACAGCTTTCTGCCGGAATAATGTTCTAGTCCTTCAAAAAACAATTTTCAAAAAAACCGCTTCTTTATTAGAGCGGTTTTTTTATTTTTACCAAAAAAGATATTAAATGAAAATTAGCATTATAAACGGTCCTAATCTTAATTTATTAGGAAAACGCGAACCTGAAATTTACGGCAGTTTAACTTTCGAAGAATACTTTGAAGAATTAAAACAGAAATTCCCATCTATCGAATTTAATTATTACCAAAGTAATATTGAAGGAGAATTAATTGATAAAATTCAGGAATTTGGTTTTTCACACGATGGAATTATATTAAATGCCGGTGCTTACACCCATACCTCTGTTGGCATAGGTGATGCTGTTAAAGGAATCACCACTCCGGTAGTTGAAGTTCACATCTCTAATACTTTTTCAAGAGAAAGTTTTAGACATCAATCCTATATTTCAGGAAATGCAAAAGGAGTTGTTTTAGGTTTTGGATTAAAAAGCTACGATCTAGCTATTCAATCTTTTCTGTAATAGAGATTAATATAAAAAAAACGAGTCATTTATTTTTGACTCGTTTTATTATACTACCTATTCATCATCCGGTTCGATGTGAATCAAAACATGACCTAATTGGGGTATTTCATTTCGAAGCGTATCTTTGAGAATATGTGCTAACTGATGCCCTCTTTTAACAGTTATTTCAGCATTAACAACTGCATGTAAATCCACATGGTACTTCATACCTGATTTTCGTATAAAGCATTTTTCAGTGCCAATAATACCATCTACAGTTAAAGCTACAACCCGAATATGATCGATTAAATCGTCATACAAATGCTCGTCCATGATTTCGCCTAAAGCAGGTCTGAAAATCAAATAGCTGTTATACAGTATAAATCCGGAAGCAAATAAAGCAGCCCAATCATCGGCAGCTTCATATCCTTTTCCAAATATTAGAGCTATTGAAATCCCTAAAAATGCCGCTACCGAAGTAATAGCGTCACTTCTATGATGCCAAGCGTCGGCTTTTAATGATGAACTATTAGTTTCTACTGCACGTTTCATCACTTTTTGAAAAGAGTATTCTTTCCAAATAATTATTGTCCCTAATACAAACAAAGTCCAGGACTTAGGCAAATCATGTGGTTGCTGAATATTAATTATACTTTCATAAGCAATAATAGTTGCCGAAGTGATTAAAAATCCAACAACTAAAAAAGTAATTAATGGTTCAGCCCGTCCATGACCGTAGGGATGATTTTCATCTGCAGGTCTGTTGGAATATTTAATACCAAATAAGACTAAAAATGAAGCAAAAATATCCGTTGTTGATTCAATCGCATCTGCAATTAAGGCATAAGAATTGCCAAAAAAACCTGCTAAGCCTTTTATAATTGCTAAGCAGGTATTTCCTATTATACTAAAGTAAGTTGCCTCGACGGCTTTTTGCTCTTTGCTCATATTTTTTTATGCGTCCAAACGTACAATATTAGCACCAATAGCTTTTAAACGTTCGTCAATTCGCTCATATCCACGATCAATTTGTTCAATATTTTGGATAGTACTGGTACCTTTTGCTGAAAGCGCTGCAATCAATAAAGAGATTCCCGCACGAATATCTGGCGAAGACATGGTAGTTGCTTTTAAAGTCGATTTAAAATCATGCCCTATAACCACCGCTCTGTGTGGATCACATAACATAATTTTAGCTCCCATATCAATCAATTTATCCACAAAGAACAAACGACTTTCGAACATTTTTTGATGAATCAAAACATCACCTTTTGCCTGTGTTGCCACAACTAAAACAATACTCAATAAATCAGGTGTAAATCCAGGCCAAGGTGCATCGGCAATTGTAAGGATTGAACCATCAATATCTGTTTTTACTTCGTATCCGTTTTCGTGAGTAGGAATGTAAATATCATCACCCCTACGCTCTAAAGTAATCCCTAATTTTCTAAATGTATTAGGAATTAATCCTAAATTATCCCAGCTTACATTTTTAATAGTAATTTCACTTCTTGTCATCGCAGCAAGACCAATCCAAGAACCTATTTCAATCATATCAGGAAGAATACGGTGCTCACAACCACCTAAATATTCTACGCCTTCAATTGTTAACAAGTTAGAACCAACTCCGGTAATTTTAGCTCCCATAGAGTTCAACATCTTACACAATTGTTGCAAATACGGCTCACAAGCAGCATTATAAACGGTTGTTTTTCCTTTGGCCAAAACAGCAGCCATCACAATATTAGCCGTTCCTGTTACTGAAGCTTCATCCAATAACATATCTGTTCCCTTAAGTCCTTCTTCAGGAGTTTCTACACCATAAAAGTGATCCTCTCTGTTGTAACGGAATTTTGCTCCTAAATTGATAAAACCTTCAAAATGCGTATCTAATCTTCTTCTTCCAATTTTATCACCACCTGGTTTAGGAATATATCCTTTTCCAAAACGAGCTAAAAGCGGACCAACAATCATGATAGAACCTCTTAAAGCACCACCTTCTTTTTTGAAAGCTTCGGTTTCAAGATAATCTACATTTACTTCATCTGCTTGAAAAGTATAAGAACCATGAGCATTTTTAGTGATTTTTACACCTAAATTCCCTAATAACTTAATTAATTTATTGATATCAATAATATCAGGAATATTGTTGATGGTTACTTTTTCAGGTGTTAAAAGAACAGCACATAAAATCTGTAAAGCTTCATTTTTTGCACCCTGCGGAGTAATTTCTCCTTTCAAACGGATTCCTCCTTCAATTTTAAAAATTCCCATATTTTGTTTTTAGATTTTCTGAATTACTAAGGTTCTAAGATTTACTGAGATTATAATCTCTACAACTTAGTCACTTTATTGATTTTTTTGATTGTTATTTTTTTGAAAAGACTTTTGTTTACCCTGTCCTTTATTATTTTTATTATTTTGAATTTTAGGTTGCCCTTGAGAAGAAACTTTATTAGACATTCTCTTATTAGTACGTAATAAATCGGTTGTATTTATTAATTCTTCAGAACTTTGTAATAAATTCAATTTACCTTCTGACAATTCATAAAGATGTTCAAAAATAACATCATCTTTTACCGTATCTTTATTCCAACTCAAATAGGATTTTTTCATATGATTGGCAATCACTTTTACCAAAGCACTTTTCATTTCACCTTCCTCCCATTTATTGGCAACATCAATCATATACTTGATATTGTTTCCATAATAACGGTATTTAGGAAAATTTTGAGGATACTTTAAAACATCCGGTTTTAATTGCAACACCTCTCTTGAAGGAATAGGATAAGGTGACTCAACATCTAATTTAAAATCAGACATTATAAAAAGCTGATCCCATAATTTATGCTGAAAATCAGGCACATCTCTTAAATGCGGGTTCAAAGTACCCATGACCTGAATAATATATTTAGCCGCCTTATTTCTTGTCTCTGCATCTTCAATTAAAGTAGCCTGATCTATTAACTTTTGCAAATGACGTCCATATTCAGGAATAATTAAATGTGATCGTTCAGCATTATATTCTAAATGATGTACCACATCATTCGCATTTTCTTTAATATATTTCTGATTCATAAATGATTTATTTGGAGCTTTAACAAGCTAAAGTCAGACTTTTTATTTCTCGTTTTAAAAGTTATAAGGAAATAATCCCCTCAATAGTAGAAACCTCAATATATTTATCGATAACAGCCTGTGGACTTGCCATTTGAACATCAACCGAAACACTAGTAAACTTTCCAGTTTTAGATTGCGTGGTTTTTATAACAGCACCTAAACAATCAAAAGCGACTTCTACCTGCTTAATTTTTTCAGCATCTGTTGGCACAATAAATTTAAATAAATATATCGCCGGCCAAGTGTTACTTTTCTCTAATTCAACTCTTAACCTATCGAAAAATTCTTCCGTTTTCTTATCCATTTTGTCTTTAAAATAAAAGCAAATATACGGTTTCAATTCTAAAATATAAATTCTCTTAAATGAATTTTAGCAAATTCATTATTTTGGCTACTTCAATTTGAAAATTTCTAAATTAGTTTGAGTAAGTTTGCTTTAAAATCTGTTTTTATCAAACTTAAGAAAGAAGTTTTCCAACAAAAAAAGCAGTCGTTTTTACAATTTCAAAACGAATTAATTATTGTCAAATTTGATGTCTGAAGCTTTACAAATCCTAAAAAAATACTGGAATCACGACAGTTTTAGAACTCCTCAGGAAGAAATTATTACTTCGGTCTTAGAAGGTCGTGACACCTTTGCACTGATGCCTACCGGAGGCGGAAAATCCATTTGTTTCCAAATCCCGACGCTGATGCAAAAAGGAATTTGTTTAGTAATTTCACCTTTAGTTGCTTTAATGAAGGATCAGGTGGCTAATTTGCAAAAGCGTAACATCAAAGCCATTGCGCTAACCGGAGGAATAAATTCAGATGAGATAATAGACTTATTAGATAATTGTCAATATGGAAATTACAAATTTCTGTATCTCTCACCGGAGCGTTTGCAATCTGAATGGATTTTGGAACGCATTAAAAACTTACCTATTAACTTAATCGCAATTGACGAAGCGCACTGTGTTTCGCAATGGGGACATGATTTTCGTCCGGCATATTTAAAAATTAGTCAGTTAAAATCGTTCTTTCCAAAAACGCCTTTCCTTGCTTTAACAGCAACAGCGACAGCCAGAGTAAAAAAAGACATTATTAGCGAATTAGGATTAGAAAACCCGCAATGTTTTGAAAAATCATTCGAAAGAAAAAACATTGCTTATATGGTTTTTGAAATCGAAGACAAGCTTTTTAGAATTCAACAAATTTTAAAGAAAAACCCACAGCCTTCCATTATATATGTACGAAATAGAAAATCCTGTTCCGATACAGCAGCCCAGCTCAACTCCTTAGGCTTTAAAGCTACTTTTTATCACGGTGGTTTACCTACCAAAGAAAAGAATAAAAACATGGAGTTATGGATGAATGAAGAAGTTCAGGTTATGGTTGCCACCAATGCCTTTGGTATGGGAATCGATAAAGCCAATGTAAAAACCGTTATCCACATTCAGTTACCAGAAAATCTAGAAAATTACTATCAAGAGGCTGGCCGTGCAGGAAGAAACAACGAAAAAGCTTTTGCCGTTTTATTGACAAGTCCTTCTGATATTGCTCAAAGCGAAAACCAATTTTTACATGTTTTACCAGATAAAAGCTTTCTCAAAGAAGTCTTTATCAAATTATGCAATTATTTTCAAATTGCTTACGGAGAAGGCATCAACGAAAAATTCTCCTTTAATCTGAATCAATTTTGTGTGAGATACAAATTCCCTGTATTGAAAACCTATAATGCTATTCAGTTTCTAGACCGTCAGGGAATTATTAGTTTATCACAGGAATTCTCAGAAAAAGTTAGTTTACAATTTATCATTTCTTCCAAAGAAGTCATTCGATACATCAGTCTGAATCCAAATGACGAAGAAATTGTATTAGCCATTTTACGTGCTTATCCCGGAATTTACGAAGTACAAACCAATCTGAATCTTCCTTTTATTGCTCAAAAATCAAAACATAGCGAAACCGAAGTTCAAACCGTATTAGAAAAACTAAGAGAAAAAGGCATTGTGGAGTATCATTCAAAAAACAATGACACTACACTACTCTTCAATGAAATTCGTGAAGACGAAAGAACAATTAATAGGATTGCAAAATATCTCGACAATCAAAATCAGTTAAAGAAAGAACAATTCGATTCTGTTTTACATTATATAAAAAAAGATGATACTTGCAAAAGTCAGTTAATCTTAGCCTATTTTGGTGAAAATAACACTAAAAATTGTGGCATTTGCTCTTTTTGCATTAGTAAAAAAGAAAAAAAAGAAAGCAAAACATCACTTTCCCAAAAAATAGTAACACTACTTCAAACAACCGACTTAAGTTCAAGAGAAATTCAAATTCAACTCAATAATCCATCCGACGATGTTATCTTTGCAATTCAAGACTTATTAGAAAACGAAATTATTCTAATTCAAGCCAACAATAAATATAGCTTAAAAAAATAATGAAAAAATTACGTATCGTATTTATGGGAACTCCTGATTTTGCAGTAGGAATCCTAGACAGTATATTAAAAAACAATTATGAAGTTGTAGGTGTTATCACCGCGGCGGATAAACCTGCAGGACGTGGGCAAAAAATAAAATATTCGGCAGTTAAGGAATATGCTTTAGCAAATAACTTAAACTTATTACAGCCTACTAACTTAAAAGATGAAGACTTCTTGTCTGAATTAAAAGCACTAAACGCTAATTTACAAGTAGTAGTAGCCTTTAGAATGTTACCAAAAGTAGTTTGGGATATGCCCGAATTAGGTACTTTTAATCTACATGCTTCCCTCCTCCCAAATTATCGTGGTGCAGCTCCTATAAATTGGGCTATTATAAATGGAGAAACTAAAACCGGTGTTACTACATTTTTCATTGATGAAAAAATTGACACTGGTGCCATGATTATAAGTTCTGAAACCAAAATTGATCCAAACGAAAATGCCGGACAATTACATGATCGATTAATGAATATTGGAAGCCATACTGTAATTGACACTTTAGCACTCATTGAAAAAGGAGACGTCAACACTACAATCCAAACAGACAACAGTGATATTAAAACAGCTTACAAACTCAACAAAGAAAATTGCAAGATTGACTGGACACAATCAGCCACAACTATCCATAACTTAATTAGAGGTTTAAGCCCTTATCCTGCAGCCTGGTGTTTCATTACCGACAAAAATCAGGAATGGAACGTAAAAATTTATGAGTCAAAAATCATTGATGAAGAACATAATCACCCAATAGGCAATATTATCAGCAGCAAAAAAGAATTGAAAATTGCTGTTGCAAATGCTTATATCCAAATAGAAAGTTTGCAATTTCCGGGTAAAAAACGAATGACAACAACTGAATTACTTAACGGAATTAGTTTTTCCAACGACGCAAAAGCGATATAAACCCAATAAAAACGGGCAAAAAAGGCCGAAACAGCCTAAAAAAAACCCACGTTATGAACAAATAAGCTAAGTTATCAACAAAATAAGGTAAAATCCGTCAAAACACTTGTGAGGTCTGTATTTACTGCTAAATTTGTTGTATTGACAATTTATTTTTAACCAACATTTAATAACTTTTTTATTATGAACAAATCAGAATTAATCGATGCAATCGCTGCTGACGCAGGAATCACTAAAGCTGCTGCAAAATTAGCTTTAGAATCTTTTTTAGGTAATGTAGGTGACACTTTGAAAAAAGGTGGAAAAGTTTCTCTTGTAGGTTTCGGATCTTGGTCAGTTTCTTCAAGAGCTGCTAGAGACGGTAGAAACCCTCAAACTGGAAAAACAATCCAAATCGCAGCTAAAAACGTTGTAAAATTCAAAGCTGGAGCTGAATTAGAAGGAGCTATAAACTAAGGATTTGTTTTAAAACCTAGTATACATAAAAAACCCTCAATTGAGGGTTTTTTTTATGCTTTTCACCGATTTTGTTTGGACTTTCTTATTTTTTTTTCTTAAATTTAAAGAAAACTTAAACAATCATGATATCAGAACCATTAATAAAAGGACAACTACTTATTGCTGAACCTTCAATAATTGGAGATTTATCATTCAATCGATCTGTGATTTTATTAGCTGATCATGACAAAGACGGATCAGTTGGTTTTATCATTAATAAGCCGTTAAAATATACCATACACGACTTAATTCCTGAAATTAACTCCCGATTAAAAATCTACAACGGGGGACCTGTAGAACAAGACAACCTATATTTCATCCACAACGTGCCAGATTTAATCCCTAACAGCATTGAAATATCTAATGGCATCTATTGGGGAGGTGATTTTGAATCCACCAAAGCATTATTAAATAGCGGGAAAATAAACAAAAACAATATTCGCTTCTTTCTTGGTTACACTGGTTGGTCTGAAAGCCAACTGGAATCAGAAATGAACAACAATTCATGGATTATCACTTCCAACAATTACAAAAACAAAATTATTGGAAAATCTTCTACTCATTTCTGGAAAGAACAAATAATGGAATTAGGGGGCGATTACCCTATTTGGTCAAACGCACCCGAAAACCCCTATCTTAACTAAGACTAATTACTTCATTTAATTTAAGAACTAACTTTTGAGACAAATCTGTTTTAAAAGTTTTTTTTCTATATCTGGTTATTGGCTGTACTCCTTTAATCACATTAGTAATAAACAATTCATCTGCTTTTTGTAAGTCAAACGGAGAAATTATTTCTTCAACTACTTCCAATCCTTCAATAGTTTTTGCCAATCCTAAAACTTGTTTACGCATCACACCATTCAAACAACCTTCTGAAACGGGAGGCGTAATCAACTTAGCTCCCGAAAGCATAAAAACATTTCCCTGAATAGCCTCAACAACATTCTTAGTATCATTTAACAACAAACAATTAGCCAAATCATTTTCGCTGGCAAAAATACTCGCTGTTACATTAAGCATACGATTAGTCGTTTTTATTGAAGACAACAACTGTTTAGTAATGTAAAAATCTTTAAACAAATCTACTTCATACTCCTTTTCATCAAACGAATACAAAACAGCATCTAAAGTGGTCGCATGCACTAAAAAAGAAACAGTTCTATCCACAGGCAAATAATAACCACCATCGTTTCTATAAACAGTAATTCTAGCTCTAGCAGAACCAGAAATACCCAATTTATCCGTTAAAGACAAAAGCTGCGCCTCAAAATACTCCATAGTAAAGTTCATTGGAATTTCCATCCTAACTACTCGCATAGAAGCCATTAGTCTAAAATAATGATCTTCCAGAAACAATACTTTTGAATTTACAATTTTCACTGTTTCAAAAACAGCATCACCGTATAAAAACCCTCTGTTTTGTACTAATATATTTGAATCTTGAGAAACTAAAGTTCCATTGAAATTAATCATAAAAAAAGCCCAGAATTTTGTTCAGGGCAAATATAAGTTTAAAAAATAGAATTCACTATACAGAACCTAGGAGATGTTTCAAATCTGAAATTTGATTCTCCCATAATTGTTTTGCTTCATCAATTTCATCTTCTTCGGCAAAATCTATAATCATCAACGATACATCTTTAGTTAACTCATCTTCTAAAATATGTAACTCGAAAAAATAATCCGTATCCTTATTCGCTGCATCAACCCATTTAAACTTTACTTTTTCTCCTGATTTTTTAGAAGCTAATCTTGCTTTCTCTTCTGAATCATTCCATATAAAGGTAAAAAATTCACCTCTGGAATTAACATCATCAGCAAACCATTCTGACAAACCAGAAGGAGTAGATATATATTGATACAACAATTGTGGAGACGAATTTATAGGAAACTCGATTTCGTAACGTATTTTAACATCCATAAGGGCAGATTTATTTTTTTTTCGAATATATAGAATAATACCTAAAAAAAAACGTTTTTTAAAAATATTTTTTTTCTTCATTTTTACTTGCACGATATATTTTTATTCCTATCTTTGCACCCGCAATCAGGAACACAAAACACCTGAAGAATTGGCGAGGTAGCTCAGTTGGTTAGAGCGCAGGATTCATAACCCTGAGGTCACGGGTTCAACTCCCGTCTTCGCTACTAGACAGGAGAAATGATTATCATAATCGTTTCTCCTTTTTTTATACCCTGACATCTCATTGTCTATCTGATTCCTGGGATCAAGTTCAAAAGTTGGGGACTAAGCAAAAAGATTGGATAATCTGAATAGAAAAAAATCAATTTTTCTGACTCCTCTAAATTGACTTCTGAAAGCTTTTATTTTCGCATTAAAAGAT
>NZ_JBBYHU010000041.1:0-31269 GCF_038289905.1 Flavobacterium flavipallidum
CTCTAAAATCTGTTTAAGTGAAATTTTGTGATCTCTAAAAGTACTCATTATATCTATATTTACAATTATAAATATAAGAAATTTCATTCATTTAAGCAATATAAACACATAAAATTATGGATCGAATTATTGATTTATATGACTTATATAACAAAAAAAGTCGGAAGAATAATCTTCCGACCATGACTACTTAATCGCCTCTTTTTTTATTTCTAAACCATTTAATAATAATTGGTATCAAAAACCTTAAAATCGTGCCGTAGGAGCTAAAAAAAGTACTTTTAATAGTATCTACAACATTAGCAGCAACACTCACTAATGAAAGGCTTTCTTTTGTCTTTTCAATGCTTAAAACCAACTTTTGATAACTAATTTCTTTTTCAACTTTCAAAATTTCTAATTCATTGTCAATTTGAGCATATGATGAATATTTTTTAGCAGCCATAATTATTCATTAAAAAAGATTTCTGAAAATTTCTCTAAGATTGGTCCTTCAACAATTTTGTCTTTTACCAAAAATAACAAGCCGGTGAAAAGCAAATAAATCAAACCAACACAAAGAAAACCAATAGTATAACTACCAAAAAATTTGGCCAAAGCAAAGGCTAAAGCTATTGAACAAAATAAAAGAACCATACAAATACAGAGCAAAATTAAGGTAAACTTAAAAATCAAAGTAGTTGACTTCATAGCCATCTTAAACGCTAATAGTTTATAGTAAGAAAGATTCTTTTCTATATATTCTTTAGTTTGATCCTGGATATTTTCGGTATGTTCTTTTAATTCATCAAAAGCCATAATATTGTTTTTCTATATTTTGAAGCAATTAATTTTTATGAAATTTAGCATTCTTCTCTTTTAAATCAGCCAATTTCTTTTCTAAAAAAGTGATTACATCTTCTGTTTTATAACTCATATTAGAAATCATATCTTCATAACTTTCTTCTAAATCAATTTTAGCATTAGCTAATTTAGTTTTCATATCTTTTTCAAGATCTTTGTAACCATCTTTAATTTTTTGTCTGGTTTTCTCTCCTTTATCAGGAGCAAACAAAATTCCTAACACCGCTCCTATTGCAGCTCCACTTGCAAGAGCTATCAAAGTTTTTCCTGTACTACTTGCCATAATATGTTATTTTTTAAGTTTCTTATAAAGATACTAATTAATTCAAACATACTATTTATAGAAATGTTATAAAAAGTTCTAAAATTCGCACTCTTTAAAAATGATAGCTTTCAAAAATAATCTTTAATAAAATTGAGAAATTATATAATCAATTTTTTCCAAAAATTTCAAATTCGAATCAAATCTACCAAAGCAACATTTTCTAACATGAAAATTGATAAAAAAAGACTAAAAATTAAAATAAAACGCTCTGTTAAACGAAAATTTAAAAGATAACTATTTTATTAAAGGATTTTAAAAAATGGCTTAAAATCAAAATATGAAAGCCGATTTTAATCTATAAAAATTATAGTTTTAAAAATTAAAATAGTTTTTTATAATAATAAAAAAAAGCGCTTAATACGCGCTTTTTGATAGTAAAAATTTATTTTAAAAATTCTGCTATAAATTCCAATTCTCTTTCGGTAGAACTCTTAGGAGGATTTTCTTTTAATTTCAAAATTTCATCTTTAAAGGAATTTTTGAAGTCCGAATCGAAATCTAATTTGTTTAAATTTAAAATAGCTCTTGATCGAACAAAAGTAGATTCACTTCTTAAAGACATCGTGAATAACTTTTGTAATTCCTCTTCTTCATAATCAGTTGTTTTTAAAACTGAATATTTTAAAATCAAATTAGCAAATAACAACGAACTTTTATTATTGTTGATATTTTTCTTAAATGAATTTTGTAACAAACTATAATTTAAAATTCCGGCAAGGGTCTCACCTATCGAGGTTCTAATTGCAATACGCTCTTCACGAGTACTTACTTTGAAATATTTATTAATATCTTTTAAAGCATTATTGATACTATTAACTTCTTTTTTTCCTTTTTCTTCCCAAGCATCTTTCAAACCTACAGCCTTGTTAAATACTAATTTTGAAGTTGTGGCATCTTTATCAACAGTAAAATAACCCAAACGTTGAAATTGGAACTTATCACCAGAAACTGCCGATGCAAGACTTGGTTCCAAAAATCCTTTTACAACTGATAAAGAGTTAGGATTGATAAATTCAAGGAAGCTTTTTTCTTTATGACTATCTGGTGCTTCATCTGTAAATAGGCGATCGTATAGACGTACTTCAGCTTCAATAGCATGATTTATAGAAACCCAATGCAAGGTTCCCGCTACCTTTCTTTTAGAAGCTTCTGTCCCACTTCCACTCAAAGAATCAGTATCATAAGTTACATGAATTTCGGTAATATTTCCATTAGCATCTTTTACAACACTTTCACCTTTAATGATATAGGCATTTTTAAGACGTACTTCGTTACCTAAACTTAAACGGAAAAATTTAGCCGGAGCTTCTTCTAAAAAATCTTCTCTTTCTATATATAATTCTTTAGAAAAAGGAACTTTTCTAAATCCAGCAGATTCATCTTCCTGATTATTTTCAGCCTCTAACCACTCCTCTTTTCCTTCAGGATAATTAGTAATTACCAACTTAACTGGATCTAAAACTGCCATAACTCTAGGTGCAGTTTTATTCAAATCATCACGTAAACAAAACTCTAAAAGAGAAAAATCAATGATATTTTCACGTTTAGCAACTCCAATATTTTCACAGAATTTTCTAATAGAAGCAGCTGTATAACCTCTTCTTCTTAAACCAGAAATAGTAGGCATACGAGGATCATCCCAACCGTTTACATGATTTTCCTGAACCAATTGTAACAGTTTTCTTTTACTCATTACAGTATAATTCAGGTTCAAACGGGCAAATTCGTATTGATGTGGTCTAACCAAATTTTCATCATATATTTGATCTAAAAACCAGTTGTATAATTCACGGTGCATTACAAATTCTAGGGTACAAATTGAATGCGAAATTTGCTCTAAATAATCACTTTCTCCATGCGTATAATCATACATAGGATATATACACCATTCATCACCCGTACGATGATGTTCTTTGTGTAAAATGCGGTACATAATAGGATCACGCATCAACATATTAGAAGAACTCATGTCAATTTTAGCTCTTAAAATATGTGTTCCTTCAGCAAATTCACCATTTTTCATTCTTTCAAAAAGAGCTAAATTCTCTTCCACAGAACGATTTCTATACGGACTATCAACTCCAGGCTGAGAAGGCGTTCCTTTTTGTTCGGCCATCGCTTCAGAAGACTGACTATCAATATAGGCTTTACCTTTTTTAATCAAAATAATAGCCCAATCGTACAACTGCTGGAAATAATCAGAAGCATATAATTCCTTATCCCATTGGAAACCTAACCATTGTAAATCTTCCTTAATAGCATCTACATACTCCTGCTCTTCTTTGGCCGGATTGGTATCATCAAAACGTAAATTTACAGGCGCATTATATTTTAAACCTAAACCAAAATTCAAACAAATTGATTTAGCGTGTCCAATATGTAAATAACCATTAGGTTCAGGAGGAAAACGGAATCTTAATTTATTTTGTGGAAAACCTTTTGCTAAGTTTTCTTCAATAATTTGTTCTATAAAATGCAGTGATTTTTCTTCAGTTGACATGTCTTAATTTTAAAACAACAAAGTTATCAAAATAGTTCATTAAATAAGAATTCATAGAATTGCTTATTTGTTTAAAATCTATAAAAATGAAATATATTTGCACTTTTCAACCCTATAAAACATCTTCATGCAAACTATTAAACTAAAAAATATACGCACTTTTTCCTATCACGGCTGCTTAGTTGAAGAAGGAAAAATAGGCTCTGAATATACAGTTGACTTAGAAATTAAAGCTGATTTACAAAAATCAACTCAATCAGATGAATTAGCAGATACGGTAGATTATGTTCATTTAAATAAAATTGTTGTAGAAGAAATGGCAATTCGTTCGCAATTATTAGAACATGTGGCTAAAAGAATCAATACCAGAATTTTTAATGAATTGCCTATGGTTATGAAAACTACAGTTGAAGTTTCTAAAATCAATCCTCCTATTGGTGGTGATGTTGAGTCAGTTACCATTATATTAGAAGAAAATAGAAATTAAAATACCAACTATTAATAAATTCCAAATTCTAAAAGAATAGAATTAAGTTTTTTTATTTGGAATTTGACATTTGGAATTTAGATTATTTATTTTACCTTTGCAGTCCATTAAAACAATGGCGTCGTGGCCGAGCGGCTAGGCTGGGCTCTGCAAAAGCTCCTACTCCGGTTCGAATCCGGACGATGCCTCAAAAAGAGATACAGAAATGTGTCTCTTTTTTTTATGTTTAGTCATTGCGAGCGCAGCGAAGCAATCCTACTTAGTTATTCTCGTTATGTAATTGCTTCGCTGCACTCGCAATGATATAAAAAAACCGCTTTTCATAGCGGTTTCAATTTTCAACTTTATTATTCTTTATCCATATTCTGAAAGGCTTTAGTAACCATTTCTTTTTCTTTTGGAAACCAACCCTGAGTGATTAGTACTACTCCAAAAACCATCAAAACAATACTGATTCCTTTTTTAATTCTGAGAATATTTCCGGGAGTCATCTTCGATTGTAATTGTTTAGCCAATAAAATTTTAATACAATCAACCAGTAAGTAAGTGATAATTACGGTACTAAAAAAAGTCATCATTCTGGAAGTTTGCATATCTAATTTAGGACCTACTGAAATAATAACAGCTAACCAAAAACCTAAAACTCCAATGTTGATAACATTCAGAAAAAGACCTTTTATAAACAATCCAAAATAGTCTTTTTTAATAATCTCGTTATCTATTTTTTTCGTGTTAATTCGTTTTTCTTTATGCAAACCGATATAAGAAATAACACCGTAAGCCAGCATTAATATCCCTCCAAAAATAAAGAGAGCCGGTTTATCTTTCAAACTTTGTATTAATCTAAAACTTCCTAAATAAGCAATAGCTATAAAAATAATATCACCGGAAACTACTCCTAAATCAAAAACAAGAGCGGCCCTGAAACCTTTTACAATACTGGTTTCCAGTAAAATAAAAAAAACAGGACCAATCATAAAACTCAGGAAAACTCCCCATGGAATACCCGATAAAATATCGTTAATCATTAATTTTAGAATTTATTCGAGAATAAAAATACATTTTTTTTATTCTTTTTCTTCGATTTTCCCTCCTAAAATTGTTTGTTGATTAATTTGTTTAGGTTTTCCGTAGATAGAAACCGTACCTCCAGCTTTTACTTTTGCATCAACTAAAGTACTGGCATAAATTTCAGCATTTCCACCAGCCGAAAGATTTACGGTAGTTTGAGAAGTATGTAAATTTCTGGCTTTCAATATTCCACCTGACATGATAACTACATCCTGATTAGCAGCAGCTCCATTCAATTCAATCACACCACCAGTCACCGCTTTTACGTTTACTTTTTGAGCATCAACCTGTACATTGATTTTAGCACCTTCTTTTACGCTTAGATCAAAAATTGTTTGTTTAAAAACTCCGTCTCCAGTAACTGTAGCACCTTCATTTGCTGAAATTTCATCTATATTTTTATAATACAATTTGATTGAAACTGCATCTCCGGATAGCATTTGTTTTAATTGCATTCTTAATTTCAGTTCTCCATTGTTATTCACAACTTCTACTTCTTTTTCTTTATCTCCGCTAATAACAACCTTATTTTCATTCGAAGCTATTAACGTAACTTTCAGTTTATCAAATACTTTTACTGAATTAAAATCACCTAATTTTTTGGTTATTTGTGCAAATGTTACTTGTGATGTAATTGCAATTGCTACTAAAAATACTTTTTTCATTTTCATTAATTTACTGTTTCTTCTGATCTTCTTAAAAAATTAAAATCCAATTGTTTTTTAACTAAATCGGCATTTTTAACTTTAACGTAAATTTCGTCTCCTAATTGTAATAACTTGTTAGAAGTTGCTCCAACAAGTGCATATTGTTTCTCATCAAAGGTGTAATAATCTTCTTTTATATCACGGGTTCTGATCATTCCTTCACATTTATTTTCTACAATTTCAACATAAATTCCCCACTCAGTCACACCCGAAATGACTCCTAAAAACTCTTGATCCTGATGATCCTGCATGTATTTTACCTGCATGTATTTGATAGAATCTCTTTCGGCATTGGTTGCTAAGCCTTCCATGGTAGAACAATGCAAACATTTTGTTTCAAATAATTCCTCATCAGCTGATTTTCCTCCATCTAAATAATATTGCAACAAACGATGTACCATAACATCAGGATAACGACGAATAGGTGAAGTAAAATGAGAATAATAATCAAATGCTAATCCGTAATGACCAATGTTATCTGTAGAATATTTGGCCTTACTCATACTTCTGATAGCCAATGTATCAATTAAATTCTGTTCTTTTTTTCCGGCAACATCTTCCATCAATTTGTTCAACGATTTAGAGATATCACCCGGATTACGGAAATCAATTTTATAACCAAATTTTGCAATTACGTTTTGCATCGCAATCAATTTATCTTCATTTGGTTCGTCGTGAATACGATAAACAAATGTTTTCTTTTGTTTTCCAATAAACTCCGCTACTCTCCTATTGGCCAATAACATAAACTCTTCAATCAAATGATTGGCATCTTTAGCAATTTTAAAATAAACACCTTCTGGTTCGCCATCAGCATCCAAATTAAATTTTACTTCAACTTTATCAAATGAAATAGCACCTTCATTCATTCTTCTTTTACGGAAAATTTTAGCTAATTCGTCCAATTTAAGCGTTGCTGAGACAATTTCCGGAGAAACCTGATAAGAAGCTCCGGTTAATGAAATTTCTTCCGGAATTACATCGTTTTTAGTCTCAATGATATATTGTGCTTCTTCGTAGGCAAAACGTTGATCAGAAAAAATTACGGTACGACCAAACCATTGATTGACCACCTGACATTTTTCGGTAATTTCAAACACAGCTGAAAAAGTATATTTCTCTTCCTGCGGACGCAACGAACAGGCAAAATTAGATAATACTTCAGGAAGCATTGGCACTACTCTATCCACCAAATACACCGAAGTGGCTCGTTGATAAGCTTCATCATCCAGGATAGTTCCTTCTTCTAAATAATGCGAAACATCGGCAATGTGAATACCAATTTCGTAGTTTCCATTTTCTAATTTTTTAAAAGAAAGTGCATCATCAAAATCCTTAGCATCTTTTGGATCAATGGTAAAAGTCAGCGTATCTCGCATATCACGACGCTTAGCAATTTCAGCTTCAGTAATTGAAGTATCAATTTTTTGAGCATAGGTTTCAACCTCAATTGGAAATTCAGCTGGCAAACCATATTCGGCCAAAATAGCATGAATTTCGGTATCGTGCTCTCCTGGTCTTCCTAAAACTTTCACTACTTTTCCAAAAGGAGAATCAGCTCTTTTAGGCCAATCTTCGATATGAACTAAAACGACATCTCCATTTTGAGCCTCACCCAAATTATCTTTTGGAATAAAAATATCCGTGTACATTTTTGGATTGGCAGTCGAAACAAAAGCAAAGTTTTTTTGAATATCAATTACGCCAACAAAATCAGTTTTAGCTCTTTCTAAAACTTTAATTACTTCTCCTTCAGGACGTTTTCCTCTTCTTCGATTATAAACGTAAACACTTACTCTGTCTTTATCTAAAGCACGATTTAAATTATTAGTTGGAATAAAAATATCTTCTTCAAAATCCTCACATATAAAATAAGCTGTTTTACGACTCGTCATATCTATGGTTCCTTCGTAATAATCCTGGCTAACCGCTTTGATTAAATATTTTCCCGGTTCTGATTCTGTGATTCTCTTTTCGGCAGCAAGAATCTTTAAATCTTTTATAATTTGATTTCTGCTTTGTGTATCATCTTTATCTAAAATAGCAGCTATCTGCTTATAATTAAAGGCTTTATTAGCACTGTTAGATAATATTTTTATAATTTTATCAGAGAAACTTTTCTCTTTTTTAGCAGGCTTTCTTAATCTTTTTCCCATAGGTCTTTTCTTGAAAGTGGAAAATTACGAAATAGTTAGGCAGTTCTAAAGAAAAGAATCAGTTTTAAATAAAATATAACGTATAAAGAATAGTTTCAAACTATAAAAAAATCATCGATATGGAAGCCTTCATTACCATTGCTACTTTCGATTACGTTCACGAAATCGAAATACTAAAACACCGTTTAGATCAGGAATCTTTGCAATACTATTTTGAAAACGAAATTATGTCTTCCATCGCACCAATGTATTCAACTGCTCTTGGCGGAATCAAATTAAAAATTCATCCTAACGATTTTGAAACAGTAAAATCGATTCTTCAGGAAATGAAATACAATAACAATCTAAAAATTGTTTAAACTTTTCAAAGTTGTCAACATATACTATTATTATAAAAAAGAAATTTTAAAATTTTAAAAATTATTTATTGTTATTATAGTGTGTTAATAGTTGCAATAATTATTTTAGAATTTGTTTTTAAATGAAGTTTTTCCTTGTTATCAAGAGTTATTAACATAGTTATTTGAAGCTAAATATTTAATTTTTAAGGATTTTTAAAATATAATTAACAACCGTTGATAACCTAAAATTTATTTAAAATGTAAATAAGTTCATTGTTAATAATTGTTGATAACCTCAATTTTAAATATGAATAACTATTCTAAAAATTCCCGAAACTTTGTTTGGATTTTTAATTTCAGTTTTTGATTATAAAATTTTTGTTTGCAACCAAAAAAAAGTTCTAATTTTCTTTTCATAGTTATCAACAATTTATGTTAAATTAAAGTTAACTGAAAATCAGTTAATTATAAACCAATATTAACAACGTAAAATTTTAACAAATAAAATATAAAGTATTTATTGATTTTCAGTTATTTATGAATTATTAAAAGTGTTGATAAACTACTTATTTTACTCATTTATAGATTATTATATATCAAATTAGAAAACAATAGTTTTTCCTTTTTTAAAAAGAATGAATTACAATTAGTTTTGGTAAATTTGCTGCAAATTAAATACATAAAAAATGAAAATTTCAATAGGAAACGATCACGCGGGACCAGAATATAAGAAAGCAATTGTTCAATATTTAGAGTCAAAAGGACATCAGGTTACTAATTATGGTACTGATACAGAGGCTTCTGTAGATTATCCTGATTTTGGACATCCAGTTGCTTCTGATGTTGAAGAAGGAAAAGCTGATTTTGGAATTGTAATTTGTGGAAGCGGAAATGGAATTGCCATGACTGTTAATAAACATGCAGGAGTAAGAGCAGGTTTATGCTGGACTAAAGAAATTGCTTATTTAACCCGTTTACACAATGATGCTAACATTGTGAGTATTCCGGCTAGATATACATCGATTCAACAAGCTATTGAAATTGTGGAAACTTTTTTAGAAACTGCTTTTGAAGGTGGAAGACATCAAAACAGAGTGAATAAAATTGCTTGTCAATAAGTAAAAAAATTCGCGGTGCTTCGCACCAAAATTTAACACAAAGCTCGGTCATTCACCGGGCTTTTTTTATTGTTTGTATAACCAATATAATATTAACAATTGAAGTAATAAAATTCCAAAATATTTTAATAAATATGAAGATTTTGCCGTTTTATGTCTGAAAATCAACATAGAAAGTCCACTGCCAATAATTCCGCCAAGTAAAATAACTCCTAATAATCTTCGCTCCGAAATTCTTCTTTTTTCCTTTATAGCTTGTTTTTTATCATAAGCAATTTGGATAAATCCAAAAATGTTAGTAATCAAAAAATAGTAGAATAAAAGTAGCATTAGATTTTAATTAATTAGTAATCAATTAATTGTTGTTTTTTTATAATTTCTTTGAAAATACTCTCCTTTCAATTTCTATAATCAAATTTAATTTTTTTGATTTGCAAGAAAAAGATGAATTTAACAGAATCACTAATTAATAGAAATACAAGTAATTTATTCGAATTAAGAAACCATAATCAGTATGTTAATGTTTATGACTTGTTTTTACTATATTTTAATTCAATACCAAATAATATTATAGAAGAAAATATTGATTGTGAAAAAGCTAAAAATCATTTTTTAAAAAAATATAAAAATGAAATTAAAGAACATTTTTATAAAAAAGAAGCATTTGAAAACGAAACAAAACCAAAATTTAAGGAAATTTACTGTATTTTGGATAACATTATAATAGTATTTTCTATGGAAAGAAATCGTATTTGTTTTCTTTTTAATGAAAATCAAAGTGAAAAAATACAAACGAGTACAATAGAATTAATTCAATTTAAGAAAAGAGTAAAAAAACAATCACAGGAGATTTCATTACTTATAAATACTAGCCATGGAATAGAAACCACATTTTTTAAAATCAAAAAACCAAAACTAAAAATAGAAGATAATTATAACGATGATTTTAAGGAAATTCATCAAATTATTTATAAAAGATTAACCAAAAATAATGAAAAAGGATTGATTTTGTTACATGGAAAACCAGGAACAGGAAAAACATCTTATATTCGATTTTTGATATCTTCTGTTAAAAAAAAGGTGATTTTTTTACCGCCAAATATGGCTAGTTCTATTACAAATCCCGATTTACTTTCAATATTAATTGATAATCCAAATTCTGTTTTTGTTATAGAAGATGCTGAAAATATAGTTATGAAAAGAGGTGAAAATGATTCTTCTGCTGTATCCGCATTGTTGAATATTTCCGATGGCTTACTTTCCGATTGCTTGAATATTCAGATTATTTGTTCTTTTAATACCGATTTATCCAAAGTGGATTCAGCATTAATGCGAAAAGGACGTTTGATTGCCAAATATGAGTTTAAGGAATTAGAGGTTAGCAAAGCGCAGCAACTTTCGGATAAATTAGGTTTTAAAAAAGAAATTCTTAAACCAACAATCCTTACCGATATTTATAACCAAAACGAAAGTCATTTTCAAGAGAAGACAAGTGTTATAGGGTTTTAGTTAAAAAAATATAATTGATTTTAAAAAATAAAATATTGTATGCAAAATTTAGAGAATTTATTAGCAAGTATTAAAGATGTAAAAATCAAATACGATAATGAAAATGAGAAAAATAAATTTAATGTTTTTGATGCTCTACATAAAAGAACAGATGAAGTTAACTTACATTCGAGGTTTATCTCATACTTAATTTGTCCAAAATCAAAACATGGTCAAAAAAAATTTTTTTTAGAAATTTTTGTTAGAGATGTATTAAAATTAAATGAAAATGAATTTGACTTGTCTAATTGTCAAATTTTCCCTAACGAAGAAAAAAAAATTGAGTTTAAAGAAATAGATATTTTGATAATAAATAAGCTTAAAAAGCAAGCAATTATTATTGAAAATAAAATTTATGCTAATGATAGTAATAAAATTGAAGAAAGGAAAAAGTATGATGGATATGATGGACAGTTAGAAAGATATTTTAATACAATTAACACAGGTATTGATGTACACGGCAAGATTAATAATGATTTTAAATGTAATACAGTTTATGTTTATTATTTGAGTATTGATAAAAAACCAAGTGATGAAAGTTTAGGAATTTTAAAAAATGAACCTTTTAATAAAAGTTGGAAAGGAGAAATTTATTACGGTGTAGAAATCATAAATTGGCTAGAAAAATGTATACAAGTAAGATTGGATGAAAATCAATTTGTAAAAGAATTTATTATTCAATATTTAAAAATTATAAAAGAAATGACTAATAATGATATAACAACAGATGAAAAATTAGAATTAAAAGATAAAATTTCTAATAATTGGCAAGGTGCTAAATTTCTAATTGAAAATTTCAAACATGTGAAATGGCATACTACTCATGAATTTTGGTTGTATTTAATAAAAGAAATGAAAAATAAAGAATTTGAAAATGTAAGATTGTATCAAGATTATAATGAAAGTTTTGAAAAGTTAATTACTGATATCACTCATAAAAATAAATTTTTTAATTATGGTATTAAATTTAATTTTAAGAATAAAAGAGAGGGATATATTTCTGGTTTTGGAAATTTATCATGGGGTTTATTAGCCACTCAAACAGAGAATAAATTATTTAAAAATGAATTTGAAGAGGATTTTTTTAATGAAATTAATTTTTCAAATTTCAATTCAGAAAATACATTTCGTTTGATAGATCAAAAAAATATGGAGAGGTTTGTAAAACTATTTGTTGAAAATATAATCAATGAAGAAGTAAACAATTTTGATGCTTTAATTTCAGAATGAATTAAAAACCTTTATAAACTTTGCGAAACACTTTGCATCTTTGCGACTAGAAAATTCAAGTAATGACTAACATACAATTCATCGCCAAGTCTGTTAATACAGCAGCCATAAACATTCAAAATACAGTTCTATTATTAGAAGAAGATTGTACGATTCCGTTTATTTCCCGTTATCGAAAAGACATGACCGGAAATCTTGATGAAACGGTTATTGAACAAATCGCTAAACTTCAAAAAGAATACGAAAGCATTATAAAACGTAAAGAAGCCATTCTTAAATCTATAGAAGAGCAAAAAGCCTTGACGCCAGAATTAGAGAAAAAAATCGAACAAAGTTTTGATTTGCAGGAATTGGAAGATTTTTATTTGCCATACAAAAAGAAGAAAAAAACAAAGGCCGATGTAGCTCGCGAAAATGGATTAGAACCTTTGGCAAAAATTATCATGGCTCAAAACAATGATGACGTGGAATTTTTAGCTTCCAAATATTTGAATGAAAATGTAATCAATGAAGATGCTGCTTTACAGGGTGCAAGAGATATCATTGCCGAATGGATTAACGAAAATATCTTTGTTCGCAAACAATTAAGACGATTGTACCAACGAAAAGCGACAATCACTACCAAAGTGGTGAAATCCAAAAAAGAGGAGGAGGGAGCTCAAAAATTCAATCAGTATTTTGATTGGTCGGAACCCATTACTAAAGCGCCCTCACATCGTTTATTAGCCATGTTACGTGCCGAAAACGAAGGTTTTATCAAGTTTAAAGTAGAAGCTGATTTAGAGGAAGTGTATGATATCATTGACGAATTGGTTTTAAAAGGGCAAAATGCAACTACACCGCATGTGCAACTAGCGATTGAGGACAGTTACAAAAGATTGTTGCAACCTGCTATTTCTAACGAAATTTTGCAGGAAGCCAAAGCTAAGGCAGATGCCAATTCGATTCAGGTTTTTGCTAATAATTTGGGACAATTATTGTTGGCGCCACCTTTGGGAGAAAAACGCATTTTAGCTATTGATCCAGGATTTAGAAGTGGCTGTAAAGTGGTTTGTTTGGATGAAAAAGGAGATTTGTTGTATAACGAAACCATTTATCCGCATGCGCCACAAAATGAAACGTCTATGGCTATGAAAAAAATCCGTTCGATGGTCAATGCTTACAATATTGAAGCGATTTCTATCGGAAACGGAACTGCTTCGAGAGAAACCGAATTTTTCATTAAAAAAATTGCATTTGACAAGCCGATACAGGTATTTGTTGTTTCGGAGGCCGGTGCTTCGGTGTATTCGGCTTCCAAAATTGCCCGTGAAGAATTTCCTAATTATGATGTAACAGTGCGTGGTTCGGTTTCTATTGGTCGTCGTTTGAGCGATCCTTTGGCCGAATTGGTAAAAATAGATCCTAAAGCCATTGGCGTCGGCCAATACCAACACGATGTGGATCAAAGCAAACTAAAAGAGGAATTGGATAATACGGTGATTCGTTGTGTGAATTCGGTAGGAATCAATATCAACACAGCGAGTAAACATTTGTTGAGCTATGTGAGTGGAATAGGGGAGAAATTGGCCGAAAATATTGTGCAATACCGTTCAGAAAATGGTGCATTTCAAGATAGAAAACAATTGAAAAAAGTACCTCGTTTAGGTGAAAAAGCCTTTCAACAAGGAGCGGCTTTTATCCGAATTAAAGAAGGAAAAAATCCTTTGGACAACTCGGCGGTACATCCGGAAGCTTATGAAATTGTCGAAAAAATGGCAAAGGATTTAAAAATTTCGGTTGATGATTTAATTGCGAATAAAGAAAAAACAGCGCTGATTAAAGCTGAAAATTATACCAATGAAGCCATTGGGATTTTGGGAATCAAAGACATTATCAAAGAATTGGAAAAACCGGGATTAGATCCTCGAAAAGCAGCCAAAATCTTTGAATTTGACCCGAATGTAAAAACCATAAAAGACCTTAAAATCGGAATGGTTTTACCGGGAATTGTCAATAATATTACCAATTTTGGTTGTTTTGTAGATTTAGGAATCAAAGAAAGTGGTTTGGTTCACATTTCCCAATTGAAAGCCGGATTTGTGAGTGATGTCAACGAAGTAGTGAAATTACACCAACAAGTTCAAGTGAAAGTTACAGAAGTGGATGAGGACAGAAAACGTATTCAGTTGACGATGATTTTGTAAAATCATTGAAAATAAAATCCCAAAATCCAATTAAGCTATTTGGATTTTGGGATTTTATTTTTTCTTTGTTTTCCAAATAAAACCATCCAAAAGATAATGGGTAAATTGAGGTACTGTCAACATTGGTACAATTAAAAAATACCAATTGGAAAAATCTTTTGTTGTGCTTGAAAATTGTTCGTTCCAAACTAATATTTCCCAAAGATATTCTTCGAAAAAAGCTATAAAAAGTAAAATAGAAAGGAAGAGGATGAGTCCTTTGAAATGTTTGAAATAATGTAGCCAATTCAATTCTGCGACTGTTTTTTTATCTATTTCTTTCAAATAAATCAATGCGATATAAGGGATTCCGTGGGAAACGACATTGAGTAAAGTAAAAATTAAATCATTATTGAAATACACGATTCCGAAATACCAGGAGAACATGGTTCCTACAATTATCGCATTTTTTGGAATATTGAAATAGTTGGTTTTAGTCCATAAATAGATGGTTCTAATTGCATAAAAAAGGATTATAAAACCATATATCCAACTTAAAATTGTTATTAAAAATGGATTTTGAAAATGTAAAAATTCATTTTCAACAAACCAGTTAAATTTTCGCGGAAGCGTTAAAAACCAAAACAGCATAGGATAAATGGTGGCAGTATAAATAATCAAGTTATCTATCCAAGCCCATTTTTTAGGTTCTTTTCGCGCATATAAGCGCATAAAACCATATTGCTGACGTATGAAGTGAAAAACGGCAATATAAGCTAATACAGACCAAAAAACACCACTCCCAAAAGAAAACAAAAACATTCCGATGAGAAAACATAAAATAGGTAATCCAATCAATAACTTTTTTCTTTTTTGAAATTCCTCAGCTACAAAATAGGTTTTAAATAAAGTAGCATAAACATGTGCCACATCAATAAAAACAATTAAAAAAAGCCAGGTATAAAAGGAATATTTATCTTCTATTTCCTGAAGTTGTTGTTGGAATATAAATACTATTGCGACTACCAAAAAGGAAGGCAATAGTATAAATAAACTATCCGTTTTTGCTTTATGAATCCAAGGTTGTTCCATCAATCATTCTGTTTACTGCGTTAATTCCCTGATGAAATGCTTCTTCAAAAATCGAAATTCCCGATAAATCGCTATGAGCAAAATAGATTGTATCATTAATTGTTTTGGAGGCTTCTTTTTTGGCAGATCCAAAAATAAAACCTGGTACCGGACTAATCATTCCGTGACCTAATAAATGAATTTCAATACTTTCGGTGTCTATTTCTATAGTTGGATGAGCTATTTTTAGATCATTAAATACCATTTGTTTCCAGTATTCTTTGGATTTTTTATACAATGCTCTTCGAGTTTTTTTTAGATCAGAAGACGAAAAACTGTAGTAATACGTAATTACTTTTTTGTCCTGAAGTTGCTGTAAAGACTGCTGTTGATCATATACATATCCTAAACCTTTTGCTCCGTAAATTACATTGTCCCAACATAGGGGATAACTTCCGTTATCCGTCAAATCCGAAATTATCAAGGTTGCTAATAACCAAGGTGTGTAATGAAAATTAGATGTCAAATTTTTTCTGTTTTCCAATAGATATTGGTTTACAAACTGAGGAGTTGCAAGCAAAATTTTATCGGCTGTTATAGTGATAGAAATTTTAGTTTTATTGTCAAAAACTTTTGCGACAGCTTTATCATTTTTGATTTCTAATGCATAAACTAAATGGTTTTTTAACGATTTGTCTTTTACATATTTTTGCAAATGATGTGCTAATCGGGCATTTCCTTCCGGCCAGGTAAGAACGGTATCCTGATGGTTTTGAGAAGCATTTTGTTTTCTTGCTGCAAAGTAATGAATACCGGCATAAGCTGAAACATATGCGATTCCTAAACCAAAATCATCTCTACAACAATAATCAATATAATTATATAATGGAATCGACGAAAAGTGGTTGTTTTCAAACCATTGTTTCATTGTGATAGCATCTAATTCTTTTAAAGCTTCATCCCTTGAAGATTCGGATAGGGGAATCATAAACGAATATTTTCCCTGTTTATCTTTTTGAGTTCTATATCCATCCATCAGTTTAAAAAAACGATTGATTTCTTCATCTTCAAGAGAAGTATTTCCTTCTTTTGGAACTAAACCTTCATGCCAATTGTTTTTGTAAAATAAACGTTCATCTGGGGCAATAGTAAGTTGTGTTTCATCAAATTTTGGAAAACCCTTAGCGTCATAACCCAATATGATTTTTTCTTCTTCTAAAAATTCCAATAAGGCTTTGTCTTCCATATTAGGTAAGGGTAAATAATGCGCGCCCAATGGATATTTAGAATATTTATTTTCTCCATTGGATGAATTTCCGCCCAAATGATCTTCTAATTCAACCATCAGAAAATCAGTAATTCCTTTTTTAGTTAATTGTCTTGCGGCACTTAAACCCGAAATTCCACCGCCAACAATTAAGTAGGGAATTGAAATTTCCTGAGTTGGTTTTGGAAAATTTTGCACACGCAACTGATGACCTAAAATATGATTGGTTCCGGATAACCGAATTAAAAGTGTAATTGCTTTTTCTTTACAACTATCTAATAAAGGGATAGCCAGCAAGGAAGCCGCGACTATTTTGAAGAAATTCCTTCGCGAATTATTGTAATTTTCCCCATTCTTCATCGAAATAGCGTACTAAAATTTGGTTATCCAATCGATTGATTTCAATGTCGTTTGAAATCATATCTTGGGAAAAATAATTGAACTGATCAAATTGATAATTGTAAAAACGAAGGTTATTTAATTTTCGGTTTACCGTATTGAAAGTGGTTCCAAATCCATTAATGGCAATAGTATAACCCCATTCACCAAAGGATGGAACATAAGCGTGATAAGCATCTACTTGTGGCAAAACCTGCATTACCGTTTTATTAATACACCAAAAAGATTTTGGAGCAAAATATGGGGAAGTAGTTTGTATGACTAGTAATGCATCCTTTTTTAATAATTTTTGAATGGTGGTATAAAAGTTAAGTGAGTATAATTTTCCTAAACTATAATTAGACGGATCCGGAAAATCAATTATCACCACGTCAAACTTTTCTTGACAGTTTTTGGCCCAAATGTAAGCGTCTTTGTTGTAAAGAGTAACTTTATTATTGTTGAGTGAGTTTTTATTAAAACTAGTTAATATGGTATTAGTTTTGAACATTTTGGTCATGCCTTCATCAAGATCGACCAGTGTTATTTTTTTAACATCTTTGTATTTTAAAATTTCCCTAACGGCCAGTCCATCACCACCTCCCAGAACCAAAACATTATCCACGTTTTTGGCCATAGATAAAGCAGGATGAACTAAAGCTTCATGATAACGGTATTCATCGGCAGAGCTAAATTGAAGATTATTGTTGAGATACAATCTATAATCATTTTTATTGTGGGTTAAAACAATTCTTTGATAAGGGGTTGTGTTAGTATAAATAATATTTTCTCCATATAATTTTCCTTCAGAAAAGGATAAAATTTTGTCTGAAAACAAAAATACGGTTAGCAAAATCAAGAACGATAAGATGGCTTTAGTTTTTAAAAAGTGTATTTTTTTGATTTCTTTTTTAAGCAAATAACACAAAGCAATGGCGATGGAAACATTGATCATTCCAAAGAACAATGAAGTGCCCATAATGCCCAATTTTGGAACTAAAATGAGCGGAAACAGGATAGAGGCTAGCAATGCTCCTATGTAATCAAAGGTAAAAACATTAGATACCAAGTCTCTAAATTCAACCTTATCTTTTAGGATATTCATTAGAAGTGGTATTTCTAATCCTACTAAACATCCGGTTACAAAAACAAGAAAGTAAAGTATAAATTGAAAGGAGTAGATACTTTCAAATAACAGAAATAGAATAACTGAACTCAGTCCTCCTATTAATCCCACTAAAATTTCTATTTCGATAAAAGTATTAAGTTGGTTTTTGGTCAAAAATTTTGAAAAATAGGAGCCTATACCCATCGAAAAAAGATAGACACCAATAATAAAAGAAAATTGTTTTACCGAATCGCCTAATAAGTAACTCGCTAGTGTACCTGCAACTAGTTCGTAAACGAGTCCGCAGGTAGCAATGGTAAATACAGCAAAAAGTAAGAGGTATTCAAATTTTAAAATTTTTTTACCCATGAATAGCAGCACTAATAATCATTGAAATTCCAATGATGAAGGCTGCAAAAACGATTGCTAAAGCCACATTATTGTTCTTAGATATTTGATTCCAGGTATTTTCAGGAGTAATTTTTTCGATGATAAAATAAGTTATTAATAGAATAAGTATTCCTAAAAGAGAAAATACAATTGAAGCTAAAACAGGTTTCATAGTTAAGATATCCATATTGTTTCGTTTTATTATTTGTGGTAAAAATGATTGATACTACTTCTGCCAGTCGAAGTAGGTTTGTAATTTTCGGTCGATTCGCAATCGCAAATTCTGTTACCAGAAGTATTATAATAAATAAAAAGGCCATAAAAAAACATTCCCAAGACGAGTATGAGATAATTGGTTTTTATAAAAGTTACAATTTTTTCCATTTTAAAAGTCGTTATTCATTCCACCTTTTTTCTTCAAAATTTTTATCCAAATAATACATTGCTATAACAAAAGCAATCATAAATATGAAAACCATCCAAACATTTCGCATAGAAGGACTGGACCAAGTTGCCTGAATTTGAATAGATTGGTTTAAAATATCTTCGGATGCTTTCATGGGAGTAAGTGCTAAATGGTATTTGCCTGCAGCTACACCACAGATATTAAATTCTACAGTAGGATTTCCCTCAGCCCAGTTTTCGCCATCTGTGTAGCCATGATAATATTCGATGTCTTTATTGGCATAAATTTCTTCACCGGTTGTTTCATTTATTAAAGCAACTTGTAAATTAGCCCATGAATTATCAACATTAGAATGGGCTCTTATGGATAATGGCGCTGCACTGCCTTTTAAAGTAAAAGAAGGTGTGACATAATCTTTAGTTGTAAATTGGTCAAAGGCAATTTCAGTATTAAGTACTTTTTCTTCAATTTGGTCTTTGTTAAGAAACCAATTAGTTAGTAAAATTAATAAGCCAACAACGCAAAAAGTTAACGCTAAGTTCCTAATATCGAATATAAATGGTTGTACTAGTCCTATCCCTTTTTTAGAGGGTAAATTAGTTACCCCAAAAGCTTTTTTTATGTCACTTTTTGAAATGTGTTTTCCAAAAAAAGTTGTTTTTTCTTGACCTATTTTTTCAAATGAAAGTATCAAAGGAGGATTGATATATTCTAAAAGTTCAATCCTTTTATAAATATCAAAATCAAAAAAACCTTTTGCGGCAATTACTGTTGGATTTGATATATCATATTTATCGAAGGTCATTTCTTCGTGTTTAACCCATAGTGGATAAGAATTAATATTTTCAGGATATTCTATTTCATTTAAAATAATCCAATGTCCAGAAGCTTCCGATAAATATAAATAGTCATTTTGGTCCGCTTCTAAAATATATTCGGTCCATTCAAAACCTTTGTTTTCTTTAATAAGAACTCCGGTTATTTTATATTCTTTATCATTAAATCTCGCAATTTTACCGATTTCAAATTTTTCATCAAAAGAATAGAATTTGAATTTATTATAAAATTTAAGCCCAGCATCTCGGGTATTTTTATAAACATAAGAACAATTTGGACAAGCAAAAGTGGTTACTTCAAAATTAATATCCAGAGTAGTGGTTGTGTTGCAATTAAAACAAGGAACATTCATAAACTATCGGTTAATTTCAAAATCTTTTAAAACTTTAGCATCAAAATAAGTAATGTATGCAGCTGTAATTTCTTTTACTTTCTGGCTATTATCCTGAAGATAATTACACAAATACACATCTAAGGTTAATTGTTTGAATTCAGGCCAGGTATGAATACAGATATGAGATTCTTTTAAACAAATAGCAATGGTAAAACTATTGTTGTCAAAATCATGCTGACTAATCCCTACTTTTTCCAAATTATATTTTAAAATTAAATCTTCAGAAAAGCTTATAAAATTCTTGCTGGAAATTAGTTTTTCTTCTTGTTGTACTTCAAGCGTAACAAGTTTATGTAAACCAGGAGAGTAAGAATCTATTGTCATTAAAAATTAGTATTTTAAATTTTACTAATCTATACTAAGTAGTAAAAAGTGTACTAAAGTAATAAAAAATACTAGTATTTAAATAAAATATTTACAAAAAATCTAATATGCATCAATATAACATGCTGGGAGCCTAATATGTTTTTGTAAAATCACTAAAAATAAAAAATCCCAAAATTCAATAATATTTATTGGACTTTGGGATTTTAAAATTTTATTTATTTACAAATGAATAACACCGCCTAAGTTAAAACTAAAACCACCGTTTGTTATATTTCTATTGTCTGGTCCATTATTAATATTTGTTAAACCATTAAACCATTGAGCATCAATTAAAAGACCAAATTTTTCAGTAATTTCAATTTTGTATCCAATTCCAAAAGTCAATCCTAATTGGAAAGTTTCTATTAGATTATCAGGAACTTTTTGGTCATTAACTTTAGCACTTAACAAAAAAGAAGGAGTTAAACCAAAATTTAAATTCCATTTTCTGGTACTTCCAAAGTGCCAGTTAGCATTAACAGGAACGCTTAAATAATTTAATTGATCTTCCCACAAAAAAGGATCACCATTTTCATATTTACCACCCATTTTGTCAAAAATCAAACCTGATCGTAAACTCCATCTGTTGTTGAAATAATAGTCAGTTGTTACTCCAAATTCTACACCGGAATTTGATTTTGTAGAACCATCATCATCATATTCAGCAAAACTTGAAGTTCCTATTTTAGGGGTAATTTCAATTACTCCTCTTTCTTTCATTTGCGCATTAGCTAAACCAAATGAAACCAAAGCAACTAATGATAATACAATTTTTTTCATTGTTTTATAAGTTAAATTTCTTACGCAAATGTAATTGGTTTTTACTTACAAAAACAAAGTTGAAGTTAAAAATATAAAAAAACCTGATTCAAATGAATTCATTTAAATCAGGTTTTTAGATAAAAAATAGAATTTTTTATTTTGTCTCTTCTTCGATTTTTTCTTCTTTTTTATCAGCAGGTTTTTGGTCGTCTTTAGCAGCGTTTTTAAATTCTTTAATTCCACTACCTAAACCTTTCATTAATTCCGGAATTTTTTTACCTCCAAAAAGTAATAATACTACTGCCAATATAACAAGGATTTCTGTAACTCCAAATCTTCCCATGATTGAATAATTTATGCCGAAGCAAATTTGTAATTAAAACTAGCTACAAAGATATACAGAATAAATTAATGGGGATTCTTTTCACGCAATTATTTAATTTATATTACGTTAAAAATTTTCTAATTTTTTTTACATCTTTTATGATGATAAGCTAATGCTGACAAAGCATAAGGATTGACTTTAATTCATATATTTGTGAAAAAGCATAAGCATGTCTGAAAAAAGGTTAAAAAGAAAAAAACTGCATAAAAAACTCTTCACAAAAAACCGTTTGGTTATTTTGAATGAGGATACTTTTGAGGAAACTTTTTCTTTAAAACTAACTTTGATGAATGTCTTTGTGGTAGCTACTTTGGGAGCTATTTTTCTGATTTCAGTTACAACATTGATTATTGCTTTTACGCCTTTGCGCGAATATATTCCGGGATATTCTTCAACAAAATTAAAGAAGGACGCTATGGAATTAGCATTAAAATCAGATTCGCTGACAACTATTTTAAAGAAAAATCAGGCCTATATATCATCGATACAAAAAGTATTAACAGGTAAATTAGATTATGCCAAATTTAATAAAGATTCCATTTTAGCCGTTCCTCTTGATTCTGTTCCAAAGGCAGATTTATCAGCTTCCAAAGCAGAATTGGAATTGAGAGCAGAAGTAGAAAAAGAAGAAAAAGAGGCACAGCAAAGCAGTGTGAAAAAGAAGAAATAATAGATTGTATTTATTTTCTTCAAAAATTATAATTAGCAAAACAAAATGTCAATTAAATCCATAGCGGCAAAATTATTTGCCCAGCATATTCACAAAAAAACGCAGGCTTGGGCCAAAAATCCTGTTGCAACTCAACAAGCAGTTTTTGAAAATTTAATCCGGGAAGCAAAGCAAACTCAATTTGGGAAAGACCATCATTTTGACCAAATAAAAACCAAAGACGATTTTACAAAATCAGTTCCAATTAGGGATTATGAGGATTTAAAACCCTATGTGGAAAAAGTGGTTAAAGGTGAAGAAAATATATTATGGAAAGGCAAACCGCTGTATTTTGCTAAAACTTCAGGTACGACTTCGGGGGCTAAATATATTCCGTTGACAAAGGAATCGATGCCGTTTCATATTGAAGCGGCTCGAAATGCCATTTTGAGTTATATTTATGAAACGGGCAAATCCGATTTTGTGGATGGGAAAATGATTTTCCTGCAGGGAAGTCCCATTTTAGAACAAAAAAACGGCATTCAGTTTGGCCGACTTTCCGGAATTGTAGCGCATTTTGTACCGAAATATTTGCAAAAAAACCGCATGCCATCTTGGGAAACCAATTGCATGGAAGACTGGGAAGCCAAGATTGATGCGATAGTTGAAGAAACTTTTTCCGAAAACATGACCGTGATTTCAGGAATTCCTTCCTGGGTGCAAATGTATTTTGAGCGTTTGCAGCAAAAAGGAGGAAAGCCTGTAGGTGAAATTTTCAAGAACTTCAATTTGTTTATTTACGGAGGTGTCAATTACGAACCGTATCGTGCCAAATTTGAAAATTTAATTGGTCGAAAAGTAGACAGTATAGAATTGTTTCCGGCTTCCGAAGGATTTTTTGCCTATCAGGATTCTCAAAAAGAAAAGGGAATGTTGCTGTTGTTGAATTCGGGAATTTTCTACGAATTCATTAAGAGCGAAGAATTTTACAATCAAAATCCAAGACGTTACACTATTGGTGAAGTAGAATTAGGAGTGAATTATGTGTTGATTATCTCTACCAATGCGGGATTGTGGGGTTATAATATTGGCGATACGGTTCAGTTTACTTCTTTAGCGCCTTATCGCGTTATTGTTTCGGGACGAATCAAACATTACATTTCTGCTTTTGGCGAACATGTCATTGGTAAAGAAGTAGAATGTGCTTTGCAGGAAACCATGGAAGGAACCAATATTCGAGTAAATGAATTTACGGTGGCACCTCAAATCAATCCACTTGAAGGATTGCCATATCACGAATGGTTTATCGAGTTTGAACAAGAACCGGAGGACATGAACGCATTTGCGGAGGCGATAGACAATGCTATGCGAAAACAAAATATTTATTATGATGATTTGATTGTGGGGAACATTTTGCAAAAAGTAGTCATTACCAAAGTGCCTAAAAATGGTTTTCAGGAATACATGAAATCCATCGGAAAATTAGGCGGACAAAATAAAATTCCACGATTATCCAATGATCGAAAAATTGCAGATTTTTTATCTAAATAATTATGAAAGAATCTAAAAACATATCGAGAACGCGTGCTCAGGAATCATCAGCTGCTATTGAAAAAATGTACATAACTATGCGTCATTTGTTCAGTAGAGGTTTTTATAAACCAATGGGCGTTTCAGGTGATTCTTTGCGTGAAGCATTGCTAACATTGCGTCCGGAAATTTATGGAAATATTGCCGATGAAAAGGTAGAACTCAAAGGACTTTTATACGTGATTGAGCGGTTACCAATGGGTATTGAAGAATGCCGATATATCAACCTGACTTCTGATGAAGGTTATTCCAAATCCCATTTTCAACCCATAATTCCTCCAAAAAGAAGACGCAATTGTTATCGGATTGATGATGAACAAATGAATATCGAGATTACTCGTGGACGCTCGGACATCTATGATATTTTGACGCATCTGACATTTATTTTTATCGAATCACATAAGATAAAAAACAGGGTTCTTCTTGATGATAATGGTGAAGTTTCCAGAGATTGGTTAAAATTGGAAGAAGCGGTTTTAAAAAACGAGTATCTGACTTTGGTCGAAAAAGAAATTGCCATTTCACATGCCGCAAATATTTTGGGTCGTAGTTTTGAAGATGTTTTAGAAATTTACGATGATTTTGGTTCAGATGAAGTACCGGATCGTTTTTTACATATCATTTTTTGGTTAGGAAAATTAGCTATTGAAGAAGTTGTAAATAACAATAAACGAACTATCACTTTTAGTCCCATTTTACGAGAACGTTTAGGACATCATATTCACGGCGAAATTTGGGCAACGAATATCAAGGAAGTTTTAAAGGAAAATCATCTTTTAGAACGTCCTATTCATGTAATTAGTGCCAATATGCACTCGGTGATGAATTCTATTTTTGCAAAATCGGCTTTGAAAGCTTCTTTTAAAGGAAAAACTGATTTTGAAATTTTTGAAGAATTAAGTAGGCCTACGGCAAATGGTCATCGTACCACGGTTATTGAAACGGCTTTAGAGCACGGAATGTTATTTTTGCCGGAAAGTGAAGGAGCCAATATTGATGTTCAAATTTTTGACACGGCTAAAATCGATTGGTCGAAAACTTCCTTTCCAAATGCTAATTTTGGAGACCAAAATCCGGTGTTGATTGTGATGGATTATGCCTTTGGTGAGCAGGCTTATGAAACGGTTGATGAGTTATTAAAACCTTATAAAAAACATGTTCATCTTCAGGTAGAATCGGTTTCAATAATGGGAAAAGCCGGAATTTTAGAAGGAGGAAAAGGGGATATCATGATTCCAAATGCGCACATCAATGAAGGAACTGCTGATAATTATTATTTTGAAAATGAATTAACAGCCGAAATGTTCCAGGGTAATGGAATAGGTGTTTATGAAGGTGCAATGGTTACGGTTTTGGGAACTTCTTTGCAAAACCGTGATTTACTGAAGTTTTTCCACGAATCGACTTGGGGAGTGATCGGTCTGGAAATGGAAGGTTCGCATTATCAAAAAGCGATACAGTCGGCTTCTAAAATTCGTAAGAGTATCCCAAAAGATGTCAAAGTGCGTTATGCGTATTATGCTTCTGATAATCCTTTGGAAACCGGAAGTACATTGGCTTCGGGAGGATTGGGAACTACAGGAGTAAAACCAACGTATCTGATTACAATTAAAATTTTGGAACAAATTTTTAATATAAAATAAAAGGAAATTGAGCATTTCGAATGCTTTTTATACCTTGCGAGCGTTAAAATACATTTATGAAAAGAATACTGATTACAGGTGCTGCGGGATTTTTGGGATCTCATTTGTGCGATCGTTTTATCAAAGAAGGCTATCATGTTATTGGGATGGATAATCTCATCACAGGTGATTTAAAAAACATCGAACATTTGTTCAAATTGGAAAATTTTGAGTTTTACCACCATGATGTGACCAAATTTGTACATGTACCGGGTGAATTAGATTATATTTTGCATTTTGCTTCTCCGGCAAGTCCGATTGATTATTTGAAAATTCCTATTCAAACCTTGAAAGTGGGGTCTTTGGGGACACACAATCTACTAGGTTTGGCCAGAGTTAAAAAAGCCAGAATTTTGATTGCTTCAACATCAGAGGTTTATGGTGATCCATTAGTACATCCACAAACGGAAGATTATTATGGAAATGTAAATACCATTGGTCCAAGAGGAGTTTATGACGAAGCCAAACGTTTCCAGGAATCCATTACGATGGCTTATCATACTTTTCATGGGGTTGAAACCAGAATTGTTCGAATTTTTAATACGTATGGACCTAGAATGCGTCTGAACGACGGTCGTGTTATTCCTGCTTTTATTGGTCAGGCAATTCGTGGCGAAGATTTAACCATTTTTGGCGATGGTATGCAAACGCGTTCGTTTTGTTATGTAGACGATCAGGTAGAAGGTATTTTTAGATTACTACATTCGGATTATGTATATCCGGTGAATATTGGAAATCCAGACGAAATTACCATTAAAGATTTTGCCGAAGAAATCATCAAATTGACAGGAACTAATCAAAAAGTGGTGTATCATCCACTGCCGGTTAATGATCCTTTACAACGCCAACCCGATACTACCAAAGCTAAAGAATTATTGGGTTGGGAAGCTAAAGTTGGTCGTGCAGAAGGGATGAAAATTACTTACGAATATTTCAAATCCCTATCTCCGGAAGAACTTTCTAAAGAAGAACACAAGGATTTCTCAGATTATATTAAGTAAAACGGAATGAATTAGCCACAGATTTCAAGGATTAAAAGGATTTTAATCTGTGGCAAATATTTTTTTGGATTTTTAAATAAATCTAGTTTAGACTTCATAGTATGACAAAGCCTTTAGTATCCGTTATTATTCCAACATTCAATGCTGAAAAATATATTTCGGATACTATTCAGTCTGTTCAAAATCAAACGTATCAAAACTGGGAAATCATTTTGGTTGATGATGCTTCAACTGATGCAACTCCCAAAATAATAGCTTCTTTTCTAACAGATAAAAGAATTCAGTTTTATCCGTTAGAGAAAAATTCCGGAACGGGAGTAGCCCGCAATATCGCTTTGGAGAAAGCCAAAGGAAAATATATTGCTTTTTTGGATGCGGATGATTTGTGGAAAGCTGAGAAATTAGAAAAACAAATCAATTTTATGCAAACCTATGAGTTGCCTTTTACTTTTTCTTTTTATGAATGGATGGATGAGCATGGAAATACGTTAGCTAAAAGGATTGAAGCACCTCGAAATTTATCGTATCGACAGCTGTTTTTTTGCAACTATGTAGGCAATTTGACGGGGATTTATGATGTGGATTATTTTGGCAAAATCACTATTTCCAGTATTCGAAAAAGACAGGATTGGATGCTTTGGCTAGATATTTTGAAAAAGATTAAAACAGCGAAACCCGTTCCTGAAAGTCTGGCTTATTATCGTATTCATACTGATTCACTTTCTATTTCAAAAACCGAATTAATCCGATATAATTTTGCGGTTTACAGGCAGTTTCACGGTTTTAATTGGATAGTTTCCGTGTTTTGTATGATTGGATTTTTGTTTACGCAATTAGTGATAAAACCTTTTTATAAGAAGACTATATAATTATTTTTTATAGCCAATTTTAGTTCGGGTTTTATCATTCTCTTTTTTCTCCGTTAACTCGTCTAAATAGGAGAAAACCAATTCGATATTTTTACCTTGATTTTCTAATTTTTTTTGAATTTGAACAATATCCAATTTCATTTCAGTAGTGTCTAAAAGCATTTGTCTTACTTTTGTAAAAATCCGCATAATCTGAATATTCGTTTGAATGGCTTTTTCACTATTTAAAACGCTTGAAAGCATTAGAATTCCATGTTCAGTAAAAGCAAAAGGAGGTTTTCTATTTCCTCCCCAACTTGATGTCACAATTTGTGATGTCAAGTTTTCAAACTCATTTTTAGACAATTCAAACATAAAATCCTCAGGAAATCTGGATATATTTCTTCTTACTGCTTGCTTTAGGACTCTTGTTTCAATACCGTATAGTATTGCTAAATCTTTATCCAACATTACTTTTTGATTTCTTATAAAGTAAATAGTATTAGAAATTGCTTCTTCTGAAAGGAAATTTTCTGTATTCATCTTAATATAATTTGAAGAACCAATATACGATTTTATTGGTCACAGTTTCGGGTCTAAAACCCTGCAATTTATTGCAGTACTTTAGTAATGCGAAAAAATATAATTTTCTTTATTTTGATATTGTTAAATGAGCTTTCAAAATAGAGAGACTTACAGTCTCTCGTCAAAACAAACCTCTGCACTTTCAGTGCAGAGTGGTTTAGTTACATTATAACAATGAAGTAAATTGTTTCAGTTTTCCTCTGGAGGTTCTTTCTAAGCTGTTTTTTCGAATGAAATTAAAATGTAAATGAGGTTCTAAATATAGCGAAATGGACTCTTCAATTTTTTGAATTTGTGCCAAATCTAATTCGGTTTCACTGACGTATTCGATTTCAAATTGATCTATTTCAAGTTGTTTAATGACAAATTCTTTGACGTTTCCATCGTCTTCAATTATGGATTTGGTTACGTAATAAAAAGTCAGTCCAGGCGATTTTTTACCACTTGGAAGAATTGCCACATCATTGGTACGACCAATAAGTTTTTTCAAAATAGGTTTATCCAAAGTACTTTTTTCGTCCAAAATTCCAATATCACCGATGTCATAGCGAATAAACGGATGGGCTTTGTTGAACAGAGAAGTAATCACAATTTTACCTTCAGTTCCATTTGGAACAGGATTATTATTTTCATCTAAAATTTCTACAAACAGGGTTTCGGAGTTAATTAGCAATTCTTTATTTGGATTTTCAAAAGCAATTAAATCGAGTTCGGAGGCACCATATTCGTTAATAATTGGAATTCCGAATTGTGTTTCTAAAAGGATTTTATCATCTTCAAAAAGCATTTCGGAAGTGATCATACATACTTTCAAAGTTGGACAAATTTCCTTTAGGATGAGGTTTCGCTTTCGCAAAAATTTGGCAAACAAAACAATAGAACTCGTATATCCGTTGAGGTATTCGAATTTTTTACTTTGAAACTTTTGGAGCATTTTCTCTAGTATCTCATCCGATAAATCAAAAATAGGAAAACGGTAACGATGGGCTAGATAATCTTTGATTCTTTCTTTTTGATACCCAAAAAAATCCAGTGGAATTCCGTAAAAACGAGCCTGTAGAGAACGATTTAAATCGATTCCAAATTGACCAAAACGATACATATTAGAAGCCCAGGTAAGCGCATGGCAGTATTTGTCTTTGGCAAAAATAAAAGGTTCGCCACTGGAGCCGGAGGTTTTATTAACGTAACAGTTTTTGGTTGAAAAACCTTTGGAAAGTCTGGATTCCAACTGAATTTGGAGATTGGTTTTGTTTAAAACGGGTAATTCTTCCCAGTTTTTATAGTTTTTAGAACCAACTAAATTTTGATAAAAAAGATTGTTTTCTAAGTGGAATTCAACAATATTTTGTTTCTGATTTTCAATAAATTGTCTTTTTTCTTCGATAGAAAGTGCAATTATTTTGTCCAAATCGGATTTGGCTTTCTTGATGGGAAAACCATTTAGTTGCAGCGAAAGGTCGAAAATAGAAAACATGAATGTACTTATTTCTTCAAAAATAATATTATAAGAATAACTAAACGTGGAGAATCGACAACTTTTTACTAAATAATTATTTTTTACGTTCAAAAGCAATTATTTTTGCAGCACTCTAAAAATGAGTTTCAATTAAAATTTTAAGACATGAATATATTACTATTAGGTTCAGGAGGAAGAGAGCATGCATTTGCTTGGAAAATGGTTCAAAGTCCGCTTTGTGACACTCTTTTTATGGCGCCTGGAAATGCCGGAACAGCCGAAATTGCTACGAATGTTGCGATTGCTGTAACCGATTTTGATGCAATTAAAGCTTTGGTTATCAAAGAAAATATCGAGATGGTTGTGGTAGGTCCTGAAGATCCGTTAGTAAAAGGTATTTATGACTTTTTCTTAAACGATGAAAGTTTGAAAAATATTCCTGTGATTGGTCCATCAAAAATTGGAGCAACCTTAGAAGGAAGTAAAGAATTTGCCAAAGAATTTTTGGTAAAACACAATATCCCAACAGCAGCTTACGATAGTTTTACTGCTGAAACTGTTGAAAAAGGATGTGATTTTTTAGCAACTTTACAACCTCCTTACGTTTTAAAAGCGGATGGTTTAGCAGCCGGAAAAGGAGTATTGATTATTCAGGATTTAGAAGAAGCTAAAGCTGAATTAAGAAACATGTTGGTTGGTCAAAAATTCGGTGCGGCAAGTTCAAAAGTGGTTATCGAAGAATTTTTAGACGGAATTGAATTAAGTTGTTTCGTTTTAACTGACGGGAAAAGCTATAAAATTTTACCAACAGCCAAAGATTACAAACGTATTGGTGAAGGTGATACAGGTTTAAATACAGGTGGAATGGGAGCTGTTTCTCCGGTTCCTTATGTAGATGCGGTTTTGATGGAAAAAATTGAAACACGTATTGTAAAACCAACTATTGCAGGTTTACAAAAAGACGGAATTCCATACAAAGGATTTGTGTTTATTGGATTAATCAATGTGAAAAACGAACCTCTAGTTATCGAATACAATGTACGTATGGGTGATCCTGAAACTGAAGTAGTTGTTCCAAGATTACAATCGGATTTAGTAGAGTTATTTTTGGCTGTAGCCAATGAAAAATTAGACGAATTTGAATTGAAAATTGACCCAAGAAGTGCTACAACGGTAATGATGGTTTCAGGAGGATATCCTGAAGATTTTGAAAAAGGAAAAGTGATTTCCGGTTTGGAAAATGTTCAAAACTCAATTGTTTTCCACGCAGGGACAAAATTAGACAACGGAAACGTAGTGACTAACGGAGGTCGTGTAATGGCGATTACTTCTTATGGCGATTCTTTCCAGGAAGCATTGGCACAATCGTATAAAAACGTTGCTGAGATTAGCTGGGAAAATGTGTATTTCAGAAAAGATATTGGTTTCGATTTAGTATAATCGGAACCAATTAAGCATAAAAAAACCGTCCTGATTATTTAGACTGCACCCAAAAGTTTAGACGAATTTATAATTAAATTTGATAATAATGAGCTCGATATTGTATCGGGCTCATTCCTTTTAGATTAAGTTTTATTCTCTCATTATTATAGTAATCTAT
>NZ_JBBYHU010000042.1:0-28788 GCF_038289905.1 Flavobacterium flavipallidum
ACACTATAAAAGAAAACCCCGTTTTTGACTCCTTTTGAGCAATTTCGGGGTTTGTTTCTTCTAATATAATACCTATTTTTATGAAAAACAATAGATTGAGGTATTATGAATATGCCTTTTCAATTAAACGAATTCCTCACAATCTTGTCATTCCTACTAAGGAGGAATCTCATCATGTAACTCTACAAAATTTTCAAACTTTTCACTCAACTAATTTTGGCATATTTTTTTTGATTGTATTCCATTCATTTTCATAGTAATTATTAAACACCGATTTGCCCTCAGCTGTAAAACTAGTGAACACTAAGCGTTTAATATTTTCATAAATATTTTTAGGCAAAACTTTATACTCAATATTTTCATTACTTTGATAAACAACCTTGTATCCTTGCAAATGCAAAAGCTCTCTGTTTGAAATATTTTCAGTTTTGTGAGCTTTAAAAACGGTTTCTAAACCTCGTTTTATTTTTAAAGCAATAATCGTGTCTGCTTCAATCAACTTGAGATAAACAATATTTGCGTTGGGATTTTTACCATTAGAATAATGATAATTCATTCTCTTTTCTAGTATCGTTTTTACATAAACTTTGTTTATATGACCGTTATCATAACACTGAAGAAGAAAACCATCTTTAAACTTTTCCTCAATAGGCAAAGAAAACAAACAATTTTCATTTTGTTGTTCCTCTATTTTAAAGCTATTGTCTCTAAAAAGATTGAAATAACATAAAACTTTCGTTTTTTCTGAAAACAAATCAAGTTGATTTGATTCTTCTATATCTTCTTCAAGATAGTCTATAAATGACTTGTGTCTATAATTTGATTTAACTTTACTTGATTCAATTATAGAATTAGTATCATCAATATTCTCCTCTAAAAAATCAATATATGATTTATGTTTCGGCAAAACATATTCGGGTATTTCTTCCTCATTATCATACTCTGTTTCATCTTCAAATTCTTCTTTTAATTCAATTGTTTTTTCAATAATTATTTTATGGTCTTTTTTTGTGTTTTTTTCAATGAAATTGACCATTTTTTCAATTTCTTCACTTGGATTTCTTTTATAAGCAGAATATAAAACTCTATAAACTTTCCAACCTACTCGCTCTAAAAATTCTTGTCTTTCAACATCATAGGCAACATCTTCTGGAAGCGAATGAAAAGGATCACCATCACATTCAATTGCTACTCTTTTACCGTTATTGTGAACGACTAAATCTATTTTAAAATGTACAAATCCTTGATATTTATTGGTTTTATGGTTATAGAATGAATTTGCTTCTTCTTTTTCTTTAACTTCAAATTGCGGTTGGATATAGCTATATCCATTTTCAATAAGTGCTTTGGCAATATCACATTCAAACCAGCTGTCAAAGGGTTCTGGTACATTATGGCGATATCTTTCAATATTATTGTTGTCAATTTGTAATTGAGAAATGGGTTTTGCTTCATCTTTGAAGAAACTCAAAATTTTATTTCTAAAGTCATTTGTTTGTAAATCGTTATGCTCAACAGAATGAAATAAAATCATTTGTTCTTTTGCACGACTTAATGCGACATTAATTTTTTTAAATTCGTCTTGGTCACTAATAATTGCTCGTGGTTTGGCATTTTGATTTTCTTTTAATTTCTGAAAATCTAATGCAACTCCAAGAGAAACAATCATAACATCTCTTTCATCTCCTTGAAATTTTGGAGAATCTTCTATGATAAGTTTATGCTTATCTATTTTCTCCTTTCCGAATTCATTTGCTAAATCCTCTTTTATGTCTTTTAGTTTTTCAGTATGTTTTGCCAATCCTAAACTTACTACGCCAATGGATTTATTTGAATATTGTTCGTCTTTTAATATTCTTTGAAGAAATTTTTTAATTTCTTCGATTTCTTTATAAACAATTTTGTCTTCTGTAAATGCATCGTTTACAAAAACAGTTTCTTTTGGATTAAGTCTGTTTGAATTAATCTGTTTCAGAGGTCGTAACGAATTGTCATAAAAATGAAATTTTGAGAATTCAATAATTTCAGGAACACATCTGAAATGTTCTCTCAAAGTTAGATTTGCAGTTCCTGCAACCATCTTTGAAAGCATAAACAAACTATTATCACTTTTAATATGAAGTGCGTTTGCTCCTAAAAATTTGAGATGTTTATTTTTTATAGATTCAAAATCGTTTCCGTCTGCACCTGTAAGACTGCTTGGAGATGTTTGTTTGTCGTCTCCAACAATTATCATATTTTCTGCATAATAGCTTAAAATAAGACTGTTAAAGTCTAATTGACTTGCTTCATCAACAATAACACAATCAAAAATTTCAGGTTCACTTCCTACCGAATTTAAAACATCATTAAATTTCATTACCCAACAAGACAACCTCTTGCTAATATCAATACTATTTTTTCGTGTAAGAATTTGATATTGAGTTTGATTACGAATTTTCCTAACACTTTGAGAAAGATTATATTTGTATTCTTCAAGCAAATTAATAAAAGCATCAATTTCATTATTATCAAACTTGTTTTTAAAGTTTGATTTTGCTAGGTCAAATAAAATATCGCATTTAATTTGGAATATTTTTTTATTGATAAACGATAATTCTTCTTTGCACTTTTGTAAATCAATAAATTCGTTTTTCTTAATGAATGTTTTTGCAGAAGCATATTCAAAATTTTCTTTTGAAATATAATGAATAGGAATGTTTTCAAGTGAATCAAAAGTATTCGGAAGCAAATCTCTCAAAGATTTTTTTAGGTTGAGAAAGGTTTGCTCTACCTCAAGTTGCTTGCCTATTTCTAAAAATCTGCTCTTTAAAAGTTCAAAATCTTGTACTTCTCCAATTTTATCAACAGGTAAAAAATTTGAAAATTCATTCTTTAATGAAGATTGCTCAATTATTGAATCAATGTTTTTTAATATTTGAAGGTTCTCGATTAATTGACCATTTACTTTCCCTAATTTATCAATATCACCTTTTAATACTATTGCTTTCCTTGATAAATTATCTATATCAAATAAATTGATTTGAGTGTATTCTGAAAGATTTATAAAATTTGCATTGAATTGAATTTTAGAAACAACTTCTTTGTTTGTTTCTACCTTTTTTAAAACTTCCTTTAAAACTAGACTTTTTTCATGTAGATTGGAGTTATCATCATAAGAAAACGAAAAACCATTTTGTTTCAACAAAGTGAAATTCTTGTTGATAATAATGAGGTTTTCAACTGCCAATTTCAATTGTAATATTTCGGTTTTAGTATTACACTTTTTGCCGTTTATAGTAAATTGCTCTAAATATGAAACTTGCTTAAAATTGGAATTTGTAAGCTTTGTGAAAAATCCTGCTTTACCATTTTCAGCAAATGATAAATATGTTTCAATGTCTAAAAGATACTTTGTTCCATTTTCAGTAAGGTCACTAAACGTCTTATTTATTGTTAAGTTTTCTTGTAATACTTGATTATTTAGTTGTCTTTGTAAATTCTCTAATTCCTTGATGTTTTTGAGAACGATATCCGAGTTAGAAAATTCATTTGCAATTTTTGTAATGTTTTCTAACTGGATATTTAGCACCTTATCTTTGGAATACTCATTTAATCCTAAATGATTTAAATGTTTAGCATATTGCTCTTGAATATTTAGAAAGTTTTTAAAATCAAAACTTTCTAGCTTTTTCAAAATTGTTGAAATGTCAATATTGATAACATTATTGTATCGGATTTCTGTTCCAATTAATTGTTTGTATTTTAAAATCTCATCTTTTATAACTTCAAAATTGGATATAACTTCATTTGATAGTTCATCCTGAATCCAATTCCATTCTTCGGATTCTTTTGATTCAAATTTTTCAACAATTTGGTAGGCTCTTAAATTTTCAAAGGAATCATTAATTCTTATTTGAGTGTATTCTTTTTCAAGAGCACGAATAATTTCCGATTTTAATTTTACATATTCAGCTTTTAAATTGTCTAATTTTTCAATTTTAGTTTCGACATTTAGATAAAAATTGTCAGTCAGAATTTTTGAAATATTGCCAATACTTTTTTCTAAAGAAAACCGATTCTGATTAGTTTCCAATTGAATTTTTGTGAATATCAAATCATCAAAAGTTTCAGGAATCTTATCAAGTAAAGATTCTAAAGCCTTATCTGTTTGTGCTGTAACAAGTACTCTTTTCCCTTGTGCTAACAAAGAACAAAGTATGTTTACTATTGTATGAGATTTTCCTGTTCCTGGAGGACCTGTAACAACTGTCAATCTGTTTTTTAGATAGTTTTCATAAATCTGCTTTTGTTCTTTGTTGAATGGAAGAGGAAAAAACACAGAAAAGTCGTCGTCTCCATTTAGGTTTTTAGCTTTGCCTTTATGAGTTTCAAAAAGTTCGTCTTTAAAATAGTTAGGTTTTGTGTAAGAATTATTTCCTGATGATTCAGGATTTCTAACTAACAAATTAAATAGTTTTGCTTCTATTTCATTTTCATCATTGTGTTTAATAATCGAATCCGTTAATTTTTCAAAAAAACGTGGCTTTCTTTGTTTAATATTTATTGCAGGAGAAAATAGCACCCTAAAATAATCTTCTCTGAAATGGTCGCTTTCTGGTCTGTAAATTGAATTATCAAATTCTGAATTACTCGAAATTTTCTGAATAGATTTTGCAATTAAATCTTTAAACTCGCTTTCAAAAATATACTCATAGCCAAGTTCAGTAATTCTCTCTTCAAATCTATCAATGATACTTGATAATACTTCTTTTTCAATTGGAGTATTATTGAGAAAGAAAAAATCTGCATAAGGATTTTCTAAATCAGAAAATGAAATTTTTACAATATTGTTTGAATCAATATCTAATGTTAAAGGGAAATGAAATAAGTGTTGATTGGTTTTTGATAAATTTCCATTGTTATTAAATTTGGAATATTGTATAAATCCAAGACTTAAAACAATTTCTAAATTTGAATCATTTTTAATATCATTGTAAGCTCTGTAAAGCTTTGAATATGTTTCTTTATTTTTCTTAAACTTTTTTAATTTTTCTATTTCAATTTTTCCCTCTGTAGAATTTTGAAAACTGACAAGTTCTTCTTCGTCTCCGTTAATACTTTCAAACTTGTTTTTAGCTTCGTCAAATTCAATAATTTCTAAGAATCTGTTAGGGATTTGTATATTTGGTTTATACGGTTTTTGTAGAGAGAAAATTAGAGATTGTTTCTTGAATTTTGATGAAAAAATATCAATTAAGGTTGATTCACATATTCCTGATTTAATGAAGTGTTCTATTTCATCAATCCAAATAAAGTTGCTAGAAACAGTTGAATTCAGAACGTCTTTTACACCTCTTTCGAGTAGCTTTTTATATTCTTTTAGAAAGGTTATGTATTGGTTGAGTACATTCATTTATACTTTATTATTTTTTTTAATTAACTTTTTTCAAATATATAGAATTTATCCTTCAAAATTCAACTAACAACTAACCTGAATTTCACAAAACAATTAGTCAACTAAAAAAACTTTGTAACTTAGCCTTCCAGAATCTTAGTAACTCAAAAAATGAGAAAAGCCATATTTCCGGGATCTTTTGATCCTATTACTCGAGGTCATGAAGACATTATCAAAAGAGGGATTCCGCTATTTGATGAAATCGTGATTGCCATTGGGATTAATGCCGAAAAAAAATACATGTTCCCGTTGGAAGAAAGAAAACGCTTTATTGAGGAAACCTTTAAAGACGAACCTAAGGTTTCGGTCATCACTTATGAAGGTTTAACTATTGATTTGTGTAAAAAGATTGGTGCTAATTTCATTCTTCGTGGTTTGCGCAATCCCGCTGATTTCGAATTCGAAAAAGCAATTGCACACACAAACCGCCATTTGTCCAAAATAGAAACCGTATTCTTATTAACTGCTGCCAGTACTTCTTATATCAGTTCGAGTATTGTACGTGATGTATTGCGTCATGGTGGGGAGTATGAATTATTAGTCCCAAAGGCAGTAAGAGTGAAGTAGTTTTCGGTTGAGAGTTATGAGTTAACAAATAGTAGACGGAACACTAAGGACTAAAAACTAAGGACTAGGAACTAGGGACTAATAACTAGAAACAAAACTTGCAAAAAGTACTCAATAACTGTACATTCGCCAAAAAAATAAAAAATGAGTTTAGATAGAGAATTAAATAAACGCAGTGCAGGAAAATGTGAACTTTGTGGTGCCACAGAAAACCTTAAAGTTTACGAAGTACTTCCTACCAAAAAAGGCGGAATTGATGAGGCCATCTTTGTTTGTCCTACTTGTAAAGACCAAATTGAAAACCCAGGCAACGAAGACTTAAACCACTGGAGATGCTTAAACGACAGCATGTGGAGTGAGCATACTCCGGTACAGGTAGTATCTTGGAGAATGTTGAGCCGTTTACGTTCGGCTGGTTGGCCTCAGGAATTACTAGACATGATGTATCTGGAAGACGAAGTTTTGGAATGGGCCAAAGCAACCGGAGAAGGCGATGACGATGAAAACAAAATCGTTCACAGAGACAGTAACGGAGTGATTTTAGAACACGGAGACTCGGTAGTTTTAATTAAAGACTTAAAAGTAAAAGGTTCCAGCATGGTTGCCAAACAAGGAACAGCCGTAAGAAACATTCGTTTAGACCATGAAAATGCCGAATATATTGAAGGGAAAGTAGATGGTCAAATGATTGTGATTATTACTCAGTACGTGAAGAAAATATAATCATCAGTTTACAGTGATCAGTTTTTTAAGTGGTCAGTAAGTTTAGTGCATAAAAAAACGTTAGCAATATATTTCTGCTAACGTTTTTTTTTTTATATTTCGAATTTTATAAATCAGTTATCATTTCTTTAGTGGTATTACAAACTGAACACTAAAAAACTGAACACTAAAAAACTGAACACTGAACACTACTCCTCTACTTTCTTAATCACATTTCGGGCGACCTGAATTTTATATTTTTTTCCTTTCATTTTTTCGTCCTTAATATGATGCAGTAAATCTTTTACTTTGCTGAATTTTACAGCTGCAAACGAAACAAAATCTTTTACTTCAATTAATCCCAAATCGCCTTTTTCCAATTTTCCCTTTTGGGAAAAGAAACCTACGATATCAATTTTATTCAATTTATTTTTCTTTCCGCCGCTAATATAAATCGTTTGGAATTGTGGTGGTTTTGGTAAGGATTTCGCATTTTCAACTGAAAAAACCTCCAGAGTTTCATAATCCACATAATCCATTTTTTTCTCTGATTCGTGTGCAATTATATACGCTGTTCCAGTGGCTGTCATTCGCGCGGTACGTCCATTTCTATGGGTAAATTCATCTTCTTTTAATGGCAAATGATAATGAATTACGTGATTCATTTCTGGGATATCGAGTCCACGCGCGGCCAAATCAGTCGTAATCAAATAACTGATACTTCCGTTTCTAAACTGAATCAAAGCCCTTTCACGTTCTTCCTGATCCATTCCTCCATGATAATAGGTCGAATAAATCCCTTTTTCATTTAGTGTATCACTAATACGTTCAGCAGCATCCCGATGATTACAAAAAACAATTGCCGATTCTGATTTCAAGGAACAAAGTAATTGAAACAAAGTATTTAGTTTGTCTTTATCCTTAGAAATGACCAATTGCGTAGAAAGATTAGTCGATTTCTCATCTTCTTCAGGAATGAAATCCAAAACCGTTGGATTAACCACTCCGGTATACTTAGGAATTTCAATATCGGAAGTTGCCGAAACTAAAACACGCTTATTTACACGACCTAATCTACCAATAATAAATGACATTTGCTCATGAAAACCTAATTGGAGTGATTTATCAAACTCATCTAAAATCAGGGTTTGGATTTTATCCAATCGAAAACTTTCTCTTTCAATATGATCCGCAATTCGTCCCGGTGTTCCAATTAAAACGGCTGGAGGCGTACTTAAATTCTTCATTTCAGTCTCCATTGAATGTCCTCCGTAACAAACATTAACTTTATAAGGAGTTCCCATTTTTTTCCAAACTTGTTCGATTTGCAAACCTAATTCACGAGACGGAACTAATATTAAACATTGCACCGAAAGAATTTCTGGCTGTAACATTTCTAAAACAGGCATCAGGAAAGCCAGCGTTTTACCAGATCCTGTAGGCGATAACAACAACACATTGTTATCATTTAAAATTGCTTCATGGGCAGCATATTGCATTTCATTCAGGCTATCGAAACCTAAATTAGAAAGTATATTTTTAGGATGATGATTTTTCATGCGGCAAAGGTAGTGAAAAAGTGGGAAGTCAGAAGTCAGAAGTGGGAAGTGAAACACTATAAAAAAAACAGATTTCAAATTAGATGTATAACATTCTTAATCTGAAATCTACTTTCTAAATTCTGTGTTCTGCTTGTACTTCTAACTTCCCACTTCTAACTTCTAACTTCTAACTTCTAACTTCTAACTTCTAACTTTTTATAATATTTTCTTCTTCAAATAACAATTTAATATTCTCATAGGAGTTTTTCAAAACCTCCGGAATATCATTCGGATGAATCCAGGCTACTTTTTCAATTCCTTCTTCTAATTGCCCTTGTGGCGTTCCTTCAAAATCAGTTTGCATTTCAAACCAATGTGTAATTTTCAGCTTATAAACTCCATTGCGTTTAAAAACATGATAGGTTTTTTGAAGTTTATTGGTAATATTCAAATTGGTCACTCCAGTTTCTTCTTCGACTTCGCGAATAGCTGTTTGCTCAATTTCTTCCTTTTTTTCAACACCTCCTTTTGGCAAATCCCATTTTCCGTTTCTAAAAATAAAAAGCACTTCTCCATTTTTATTATAAACCAATCCTCCACCTGCTTTATTCACAGGAATTTTAGACTTTAAGGTTTTCATAATCTCCTTTTCGTCAGGATGATAGAGATAGGCTTTTTGAATTTTATTTTGAAAAATTTTAACTATAATTTGCTTAATATCAATACTTTCCAACAAAAACAACTGAAAATCCGTCTCTTTTGAGATTTTATTTGTCAAAAAAAGTGGTTTGTCGTTCACAAAAACTTTATACATTTGTACTATGATTTTTAATAAAGATACAGCCGAAAAAACAGCCGAATTGCTTTTACAAATAAATGCAATTAAATTGAATCCTGAAAATTCTTTTACATGGGCTTCAGGATGGAAATCACCTATTTATTGTGATAACCGTCTAATACTTTCATTTCCAGCCATAAGAAATTATGTGAGAGATGAATTTGCAAAAAACATCGAAAAACAATTTGGGAAACCAGATGTAATTGCCGGAGTAGCAACCGGAGCTATCGGAATAGGTATGCTGGTTGCCGAAAGTATGGGATTACCATTTGTTTATGTACGTCCTGAACCAAAAAAACACGGTCGTCAAAATCAAGTCGAAGGCTTCCTCCAAAAAGGACAAAATGTAGTAGTAGTTGAAGACTTAATCAGTACTGGAAACAGTAGCTTACAAGCTGTTGAAGCATTGCGTGCCGCTGGTGCTAATATTAAAGGAATGGCTGCTATTTTCACCTATGGGTTTGAGGTTGCTGAGGAAAACTTCAAAAATGCAAAATTAGACTTATACACTTTAAGCAACTATCAAAATCTTCTAAACTTAGCCGTAAGTAAAAAATACATTACTGAAAAAGAAGAAAGTACTTTAAGAGAATGGAGTGTAACTCCATCCACTTGGGGACAAACAGTATAAGAAAAAAGTAAACAAGATCACATGAACTTAGAAAGTCCAAAGGTAAACGTTGAAAAATCGGCAGAAGAATTATTTCATCTGTTAACCGATATGAAAAATTTTGAAAAGTTAATGCCGGAAAACATTGCTAAGTTTGAAGTTATTGGAGAGGATTCTTTTCTATTTGGTTTAAAAGGGATGCCAGAAATTCAATTAAAACTAAAAGAAAAAACAGCGCCTAATAAAATTGTTTTTGGTGCAGCCTCAGACAAAGTTCCTTTTACTTTAATCACTAACATTGAAAGTACTACAGCTAACTCCTCTGCGGTAAAACTAGATTTTGAAGGTAGTTTTAACCCGATGATGGCCATGATGGTGAAAGGTCCTATTAGTAAATTTATCGAAACTTTAGTGACTAATATGCCAAAGTTATAGTTTATAACAACAGTAATATACAAACAAAACCCTTTTAGAAAAAACTAAAAGGGTTTTGTTTTTTTATCATAGAAGTACGAAAAAACAAATAATTCACAACAAAAATCCTTTTTTAATAAATTCACAATTAAAAAACACAAAAATCACAATAACAACACCAAAAACTCAAAAACAATAAATTATTAACATTAAAAATTCATAAATACAGATTTTTTTTCAATATTTGTAAATAGCTTTATTCAAATATCAAAAAAATCTACTATGGCAATAAAAATAGCTATCTCACATAAAACAGCCTATAAATTTGATAGAAACATTAAACTTTTCCCTCATATTTTTAGACTTCGCCCAGCTGCTCATTCCAGAACAACTATTGAAGGATACTCCTTTAAAATTTATCCTGAAGATCATTTCATCAATTGGCAACAAGACCCATTTGGGAATTATCAGGCACGAGTAGTTTTTAACGAACCTACAAAAGAATTACGTGTTGATGTGGAGGTCATAGCTAATATGCAAGTCATTAATCCTTTTGATTTTTTCATCGAAGAATATGCTGAAAATTTTCCTTTTAACTATGATGACAATTTAAAAAGAGAATTAATCCCCTATCTTGAGATAAAAGAAAATGGGGACAAACTCAATCAATTAGTTAGCATACTCAAAGAGAAAAAAGATTTACGTTCAGTTGATTTTTTAGTTTTCGCCAATCAATTAATATTCAATTCCTTGAAATACAACATCCGTATGGAAGCAGGTGTTCAAAGTTGCGAAGAAACACTTGAATTAAAAAGCGGTTCCTGTCGTGACTTTGCTTGGCTATTAGTGCAAGCCTTACGCAAAATAGGTTTAGCTGCCCGTTTTGTATCCGGTTATTTAGTTCAACTCACACCTGATATAAAATCACTAGATGGACCTTCCGGACCGGAAAATGATTTTACTGATCTTCACGCCTGGACCGAAGTTTATCTTCCGGGTGCCGGATGGATTGGTCTTGATCCTACTTCCGGTTTATTTGCAGGAGAAGGTCACATCCCACTTTGCTGTACTCCTGATTATGAAAGTGCAGCTCCTGTAACTGGTGCAACTGAAATTTGTGAGGTTGAATTTGAATTCAGCAATCAGGTTTTTCGCATTCATGAAACTCCCAGAGTAACCAAACCCTATACCGAAGAACAATGGCAAAACATCATGGAAGTGGGTAATGTCGTTGAAAAAGACCTGATTGATGGTGATATACGACTTACTATGGGAGGCGAACCTACCTTTGTTTCAATTGATGATTTTGAATCGGCGGAATGGAATACTGCTGCTGATGGTCCATTGAAACGAAAATTAGCCTACGATTTAGCCTTACGTCTTAAAAAAAGATTTGCTTTTGGCGGATTATTGCATTTTGGTCAGGGAAAATGGTATCCTGGAGAACTTTTCCCGAGATGGCAGTATGCACTATATTGGAGAAAAGATGGCGTAGCCATGTGGAAAAATGATGATTTGGTAGCCAAAGAAGATGGCAAGAAATTCAACTTTCACGATGCCGAAAAATTTGCTATTGAGCTAAGCAAATACCTTGGTATTACCCCTAATAACTTGACTCCTGCTTATGAAGACCCTATTTATTGGGCTCTGGAAGAAGGCAAACTACCTGTAAACATCGATCCTTTAGCCGTCAATTTAAAAGATTCGGTTCAAAGACATACTTTAGCAAAATTATTAGAAAGAGGTCTAAATAATCCTTCCGGATTTATTTTACCCTTAAAATGGCAGTACGAAACTCAAAACTGGGTAAGCTGCGTATGGGAATTCAGACGCGGACAATGTTTCTTAATACCTGGAAATTCTCCTTTAGGATTACGACTTCCTCTAGATTCGCTGCCTGTTACCTCTAAAAACAATAGAGAAATTCCAGTTGACAGAAGCCCATTTGAAGATTTAAGTCCTTTACATGACTATTCAAAAACTGTAGCAGAACGTTACGGAAAAATTGCCAATGATTATGTAGCACCTACTCGCACTGCAATTAAAAATGAAGATTCAGATGAGGATATTGAAGTTGAAAAAGAAAACCTTCTTTTTGACGTCAACACCTTTGCAACAGCATTATGCGTAGAAGAACGCGACGGAATCATTTATATTTTCCTACCTCCTACTGATTATTTAGAAATGTATTTAGATTTGGTTGCTGCTGTAGAAGCAACTGCCGAAAAACTCCAAATACCTGTAAGAATTGAAGGTTACCAACCAAGATCAGATTATCGCATGGAAAAAATGATGGTAACACCTGACCCAGGAGTAATTGAAGTCAATGTACATCCGGCTAAATCATGGCAGGAAATTGTTGATAACACTACAGCTTTGTATGAAGAAGCTTTTTATTCCCGTTTAGGAACAGATAAATATATGGTTGACGGTCGTCACACAGGTACTGGCGGAGGAAACCATGTCACCCTTGGTGCCGAAAAACCCGAAGACAGTCCGCTATTAAGAAGACCTGACTTATTACGAAGTTTGATTACTTACTGGCAACACCATCCTGTATTAAGTTACCTTTTTGCGGGTCCGTTTATTGGCCCTACAAGCCAGGCTCCTCGTATCGACGAAGGTCGTGACGAACGTTTATACGAAATGGAAATTGCTTTTGAGCAAATACCGGATGATCAGGATATCCCATTTTGGATGGTTGACCGTATTTTCAGAAACCTACTCACAGACATTACCGGAAATACACATCGTACTGAATTTTGTATCGATAAACTATTTTCACCGGATTCTTCAACCGGTAGATTGGGAATTTTAGAATTACGCGCTTTTGATATGCCTCCACATAAACACATGAACTTAGTTCAAAGTTTATTGGTACGAGCTTTAGTAGCTAAATTTTGGAAAAAACCATACAAGAAAAAACTCATTCGTTGGGGCACTGAATTACACGATAAGTTCTTATTACCTCATTTTGCCTATTTGGACATGATTGATGTGGTAAATGATTTAAAAGAAGCCGGATATAATTTTGATATTTCTTGGTTCGATCCTTTCTTCGAGTTTCGATTTCCACACCATGGAACTATCCAAATGGATAATATTCAATTGGAAATAAGACTCGGAATTGAACCTTGGCATGTTTTAGGGGAAGAGTTATCAAATTCTGGAACTGCGCGTTTTGTTGATTCTTCGTTGGAACGTTTACAGGTAAAAGTATCCGGAATTACTCCTGACAGACATGTTTTGCTGTGCAAAGGATGCCGAATTCCACTAAGAAGTACTGGGACTAAAGGGGAATATGTTGCCGGAATACGCTACAAAGCATGGAATCCGCCTTCTGCTTTACATCCCAATATCGGTATTGATGTTCCGCTCGTATTTGATTTAGTGGATACTTGGAACAATAAAATTATTGGAGGCTGTACTTATTTCGTCTCGCATCCGGGAGGCAGAAGTTTTGACACTTATCCGGTTAATAGTTATGAAGCCGAATCGAGAAAAATAAGCCGCTTTTGGGATTTTGGCCATACACCTTCAACAACAATTGATCAAAATGCACAGATAATCAGAACCCCGGCAGCTTCAAGATTTGTTGCTGAGAACAAAATAAATTTAAAAGCAGATACTCCTATTGAATTAATCAATCCTGAATATCCAAACACATTAGATCTAAGACAATATTGGGTTGCAAAAAGAAAATAATAATCTATTTCGCAAACCAATAGCTTCTTCGGTTAAAAATCATTATTTTGCATAAACAAATTAAAACACAAATGATTCAAGGCATTTCATTAGGACTTCTAAACGAATATAAAGAATCCATAAACTCCTATGACGAAGTAATTGACAATAATGGACAAGTAAAACCTTATTGGCAAAAATTCTTTGATACCTTAGAATCTATTGGTCTAAAAGAATTAAAATTTCGCAATCAGGAAATCATAAAAAAACTCAAAGAAAACGGGGTTACCTATAATGTTTATGATACTAATAATGATTCTAATAGACAATGGAAATTAGACCCTATACCGTTCTTAATCCATAAAACAGAATGGGTTGACATTGAAAAAGGTCTTAAACAAAGAGCCAAACTCCTAGACTTAATTTTAAAAGATATTTATGGTCCTCAGGAACTAATTAAAAACAATATTATACCAGCTGAATTAGTTTTTGACAATAATGGCATGCTGTTACCCTGTTATGATATAAAACAAAAAGGTGCTACTCAACTACTTAATCTGGCTTGTGATTTAGCCCGCGGACCAGATGGCAAAATGTGGTTAATAGATACTCGCACGCAATCACCTTCTGGTTCTGGTTATGCACTTGAAAACAGAATTGTAATGAGTAAAGTACTTCCTGAACTCAATAAAAAAATAAATCGAAAACGACTTTCTCCATATTTCAACAATTTACAAAATGCCGTTGATGCCATTGGAAGTGTTAATAACGAAAATCCTAATGTTGTTTTTCTTACACCGGGGCCGGGAAATGAAAGTTATTTTGAACACGTGTACCTTTCGTCTCATTTAGGATACACCTTAGTACAAGGAACGGACTTAGTGGTAAGAGATGGATATGTTTGGCTAAAATCTATCGATCAGCTTGAACGTATTGATGTTATCATTAAACGTGTTGATGATATTTGGTGTGACCCTTTAGAATTAAAAAGGGATTCTCTCATTGGCATTCCCGGTTTACTTGAAGTAATCCGTTTAGGCAATGTTGCTGTCTTAAACAATCCCGGAACTGCTGCATTAGAAAACTACGGACTTTTAGCCTTTATGCACAATGCCTGCAAATTTCTATTGAACGAACCTTTACTAATTAATTCTGTTGCAACATGGTGGTGCGGACAAAAGAAAGAATTGGATTTTGTACTAAATAACATTCCAAAATTAATTGTAAAGAAAACCAATAGAAAACTAGGTTTTAGATCCATTTACGGACGATTACTCAACGAAGAACAAATTGAAGCATTAAAAAAAACAATCCTTCTAAGTCCGAAAGATTATGTTGCTCAGGAGGAAGTAAGCCTTTCTACAACTCCTTCTTTCATAGACGGAAAATTAGTTCCTCGATATGCTGCTCTTAGAGCTTTTTTAATTTTTGAAGGAAACGAATACAAAGTGATGCCAGGAGGCTTAACCCGAAGTGCCTACATCAAAGGTAAATTTGAAATTTCAAATCACTTAGGCGGCCTTTCAAAAGACACCTGGATAATTACAGATTCACCTGTTGAATACAATAAAAACAATGGCGAGCAAAAAATTTCGAATAATCAACTTCGAAATACATTAACCAGTAGAAATGCTGAAAATCTATTCTGGGTAGGCCGTATGTGCGAGCGCTCAATGGCTTTACGTAGTTTTTTAAAAATTATTTTAAGCCGTCTTAACGAAAATGTATACCGAAGTAAAGAAAATGAACAACCTGAATTTTTAATTGTTTTACTTAGAACGGTTACGCATTTAACACAAACCTATCCGGGTTTTGTAGGAGATCCAAATGATGAAAAAGGCTTAATATCTCCGGATGATTCCATTTTTGAAAATCCTATTAATGAATTGCTACGTTTAATTTGCGACCCTAGACTAATGGGTTCAGTGAGTTACAATGTACAGGCATTATTAAACACCATCAATCAGGTAAGTGAAAAATGGAATCATGATACCCGCAGAATTATCAATCTGGTCGAAGAAAGTTTATTTGCACTAAAAAACCCAGCTACAACCAATGTCAACACCGTAAACCATGCTCTTGACAAGTTACACATTAGACTGTTCTCTTTTTATGGTAACATCTATGAGACTTTGCCACGTGATAACGGATTTTACCTACTTGAATCAGGTAAAAATGTAGAAAGAATACTTTCATTAATCGCAGCATTTCAATATACTTTTAAATATAAAAATGATGATGATGTCGAAGCCTTATTGATGGAAGCGATTCTAGAAAACCATAATTTACTGGCTCAATATCGAAATATCTACAAATCGCATTTAAATTTAAAAGCAGTAATCAATATGGTTTTCTTAGAGACAAACTTACCCTACACTCTGAGTTTCTTATTGGATACTTTGGCTAATTTCCTTTCTAAATTACCAAAATCCATGGACCCAAATCAATTAAGTATTGCTGAAAAATCGGTTTTAGAAGCAAACACTATTGTCAAATTAATTGATGCTGAAAGTTTAGTACAATTTGACAAAGACACATTAATACGAACAAAATTAGACGAAACATTGAGTAAAGTTTATGAACTCACAGCTAATGTTTCAACTAATTTAACCAGCTTGTACTTCAATCATTCTGTAATTCAACATTCTCTTTTAGACACTTTAGACAATATCAATTCGGATGAAATATAAATTAAAACATCAAACACTTTATACTTATGTAAATGCAGTGCACAATTATCAAAGTGTATTATGTTTGCAACCTAGAAATTCGGCAAGACAAATTTGTACTAATTTCCAAATAGATATTGACCCAAAACCATCTAAAATATACAGTCGGGTAGATTATTTTGGTAATGTTCAGCACTTTTTTTCGATACATCAGCCCCATGAATTTTTAAAGGTTCTGGTATCCAGTGACGTAGAAATAAACTCTGATGTGAATCCGACTATCAGCTCTATTACTTGTGCTGAGACAATCAATCTTATTAATACAACGCCAGAATTAAAAGCAGAGTTGTTACTATTTCAATTACCCAGCCAATATATCGTTTGGGATGAAGAAATTAAAGCATTTGCCCAAAGTTGTCTATTACCAGACAAACCTTTATATGAAGGCGTTTTGAATTTGGTTAAAAAGATATTCACAGAATTCGAATTCAAATCAGGAGTTACCAATATCAACACCCCTTTAAAAACGGTTTTAAACGAACGAAAAGGAGTTTGCCAGGACTTTTCCCATCTGGCAATTGCCTGCATTAGAAGTATGGGAATTCCAGCGCGTTACGTTAGTGGATACATCGAAACCCTAGCCCCTAAAGGAAAGCCTAAACTGGAAGGTTCAGACGCTTCTCATGCCTGGATAGCCGTTTATATTCCTGAAATGGGTTGGTGCGAATTTGACCCAACAAACAATATGGTTCCTGATCAGCGACATATAGTAACTGCATATGGCCGTGATTTTGCCGATGTATCTCCTCTTAAAGGTATTATTTTCAGTTCGGGAGAACATAAGGTAAAAGTAGCGGTAGATGTGATTCCGGTATTTTCAGAATAATTACTATTATTTTACAGCGCTTACATTCTAAAACACTATCCAATAAATCTTTGCGTCAAAAAAGCAAGTTCTAATAATTGATTTTCACACAATAAATGATTAAATTTAACATACAAAATCTACTTAACTAACAAGTAATAATCAATTTAAATATGTAAAAATCATGAGCTTATTGACTGATAATATCATTCCCGGTGAACACGGTAAGATTTTTAGCACTAACGCCAGAGAGGAAATTGAACTAGAGGAAATCAAAGAAAAACTTCTAAAAGTTGATGGAGTAACAGCTGTTCAAATTGACAATTCCATTTTCCCCAGAGAGTTTACGGTATTCACTAACAAAGTAATTAGTATTACCGAAATTGAAAAAAACATCAAATCTGTTGGTTTTCATGCCATCCCAAAAGAAATAATATGATTTACCTAACTCCTCCTGAAAAGTGAGGAGTTTTTTTTTTGCATTTGGACAAATCTAAATTTATTTATCGTAATATTGCAATATAAATATATAACAATGGGAATTACCAAAACCGCCAATTTCACAGTGGAACAAAATGAACTGGCAATACTTGCTAAAGCAATGGGGCATCCGGCGCGAATAGCCATCATACAATACCTCATCAAAGTAAATAGCTGTATTTGCGGAGAAATTGTAAACGAACTGCCTTTAGCACAGCCAACCATTTCGCAACATTTAAAAGAATTAAAAAATGCTGGTCTTATCAAAGGAAATTTCGAAGGAAATGCCATCTGCTATTGTCTTGATGAAAATGGTTTTAGCAAAATAAAACACTTTTTCCAACACATTGACAGCCATTTAGAAAGCAAAAACAATCAATGTTGTTAATTTAAAAATTCAAAAAAATGAAACTCTCAGAAATCAAAACCATATTAAGTACATTAGAGAATGTTACTTTTAAATTAGAAAATGAAACTTATGTTCCGGAACACTTCCATGTAACAGAAGTAGGTTTGATTACCAAAAATTTTATTGACTGTGGTGGTACCATTCGCAATGAAAAAGTGGTCAATTTTCAATTATGGAACGCTAATGATTTGGAACACCATTTAAAACCAAAAAAACTTTTAGACATCATTGCTTTATCCGAAAAAACATTAGGTATCGGCGATTTCGAAATCGAAGTAGAATACCAATCTGAAACTATCGGTAAATACGATTTAGGTTTTACAGGTACTGATTTTATTTTGTTAAACAAAAAAACCGCTTGTTTAGCAGAAGATCAATGTGGTATACCTGCTACCAAACCAAAAATTAAACTTTCAGAAATTCAATCTCAAACTAATTGTTGTACTCCAGGAGGAAGTTGTTGTTAATCCAAAATCTAAATTTAATGAAAACAGTAAAAACCGAACTTTTTGACAGGATTGAAACTAAAATTCAATCATTAGACACTACTTTCCTAACCCAAGAGCGTAAAAACACTTTACAACCGCTCATTGATTTTATTCAAAACAAACAGTCTAATCAACAAGAAATCAGACTTAATTTTATTTGTACTCATAATTCAAGAAGAAGTCATTTATCACAAGTGTGGGCACAAACAATGGCAGCATATTTTGACATCAAAAATGTATTTTGTTATTCCGGTGGAACTGAAGCGACTGCTTTATTTCCTGTGGCTGCCCAAACTTTAGCCAATACCGGCTTTGAAATCAAAACGATTGCCGAGGGTAAAAACCCTATCTACAGTATCAAGCATGGAGCAAACAGCCATCCTGTAGTTGGTTTTTCAAAAACTTATGATGATGCTTTCAATCCGCAAGCAGCATTTGCAGCAATTTTAACCTGCTCCAGTGCTGACCAAGGTTGCCCATTTATTGCCGGAGCTGAAAAACGTATCCCTATCACATTTGAAGACCCAAAAGCATTTGACAATACTCCTCAGCAAGCAGAAAAATATGAGGAAAGAAGTACGCAAATTGCCAGCGAATTATTTTATGTTTTTTCAAAAATTAAAAAATAAACATGTCAGCCAATCAATGTACACCAGCCGCTAATCGAAAAAAACTAAGTTTTTTAGACAGCTACTTAACACTTTGGATATTCTTAGCCATGGCTATTGGAGTTGCTGTAGGGAATTTCATTCCTTCAAGTGGTAATTTCATTAATTCATTTTCTAACGGAACAACCAATATTCCCTTAGCTATGGGATTAATATTAATGATGTATCCTCCTTTAGCCAAAGTAAAATACGAACAAATGGGCACAGTTTTTCAAAACGTTAGAGTTTTAAGCGCCTCTTTAATTTTGAATTGGATTATTGGTCCCATATTAATGTTCTTTTTAGCATTAGCATTTCTAAACAACCAACCTGAATACATGATTGGCGTCATCCTGATTGGATTAGCCCGATGCATTGCAATGGTTGTCGTTTGGAATGACCTAGCCGATGGAAACAGAGAATATGCCGCTGGACTTATAGCCTTAAATAGTATTTTTCAGGTGCTACTGTACAGTATTTATGCTTATATTTTCATCACCATACTTCCACCCTATTTTGGCTATTCAGGTTTTGAAGTTAATATTAGCATTGCTCAAATTGCAGAAAGTGTTGGAATTTATCTTGGAATTCCATTTGCTTTAGGCATCATTAGCAGATACCTTTTAATTTATCTAAAAGGAGAAGAATGGTTTCAAAAGAAATACGTTCCTGTTATTTCACATATTACTTTAATTGCATTATTATTTACCATAATAGTAATGTTCAGTCTTAAAGGCGCTTTAATAGTTCAAATTCCAATGAACGTAATTCGAATTGCCATTCCATTAGTTATTTACTTTACTTTTATGTTCATCATAAGTTTCTTTATCGGAAAGTATTTTGGCGCCGATTATTCTAAAAGTACAGCCATAGCATTTACTGCTACGGGTAATAACTTTGAGTTAGCAATTGCAGTTGCCATTGGTGTTTTCGGTATCAATAGCGGACAAGCTTTCGCCGGAGTTATTGGACCATTAGTTGAAGTTCCAGCTTTAATAGCATTAGTCAATCTGGCATTTTGGTTTCAAAAAAAGTATTTCGTTTCAAACAATAAGTAATACTACTTAACAAATATTTAATCCTCAAAAATAACAAAAGCATCAAAATAAGTATATTTTTAAACTTATTTTGGTGCTTTTTCGCATTATAAATTCTGCAAATCTTCTTTTAAAGCCCCATTTCCGACTCAAAAAACACTAAAAAAAACATTTTTAAAGGCCTCAAAAGCAAAACCTGATTAGAGATTAAAAAAAACAACCGTTATTTTTTACACATTTTCCATTTTAACCCCCTCCTTTTCATAATATCTCAATTAACACCCAAAAACAATAATTAAGTATTTAAATTAAGTATTTATACGTATATTTGCTTCGTAATACTTAATAATGATATTATGATAAATATAATTGTAGTCGGAAACGGCATGGTGGGGTACAAATTTTGTGAAAAATTCATCTCAAAATCTGGGCAAGAAAAATATCAAATTACCGTATTTGGTGAAGAGCCAAGACGTGCTTATGACCGTGTTCACTTAAGTGAATACTTTGCAGGAAAAACGGCTGATGATTTATCAATGTCTACTGCTTCTTGGTACGAAGAAAATAATATCATACTAAACACTTCGGAATTAGTAACTGATATTCATAAAGAAAACAAAACAATCACGACTCATTTAGAAAAAACATATTCTTACGATTATTTAGTATTAGCCACTGGTTCATCAGCATTTGTTCCGCCAATTGAAGGTGTTGAAAAAGAAGGGGTTTTTGTATACAGAACTATCGAAGATCTTGATGCAATTATGGCTTACGCCAAAAAAATAAAACAAAATGGTTCTACTGAAGCTGCTGTACTAGGTGGTGGATTATTAGGACTTGAGGCTGCAAAAGCAGTACGTGATTTAGGTTTAAACGCTCACGTAGTTGAATTTGCTCCGCGCCTGATGCCAAGACAATTAGACAAGGGAGCCAGCAATACACTTCGTTCAAAAATTGAAGAATTAGGCATTAAAATTCACTTAAGCAAATCGACTCAATTTATTGATGGTGAAAATGCTATCACCGGAATGATGTTTGAAGAAGAAGAACTTTTAAAAGTTGATATGCTAGTAATTTCGGCGGGTATCAAACCTAGAGACGAACTAGGAAGAGGTGCCGGTCTTGAAGTTGGTGTACGTGGAGGTGTTGTAGTCAACAACAAAATGCAAACTTCTGACCCAAATATCTTCGCTATTGGAGAAGTAGCCTTATACAACCACATGATTTACGGATTAGTTGCTCCTGGTTATGAAATGGCCGATGTTGCTGCCGAACAAATCATGCAAGGTGAAAAAACTATGAGAGAAAGCATCGACATGTCTACTCAATTAAAGTTAATTGGAGTTGAAGTAGCTAGTTTTGGTGATCCATTCATTGAGCACCAAGAAGGTACACCTATCGTTTACGAAAATAAATTTACCGGAATTTACAAAAGAATCAATGTTTCTAAAGATGGTTCAAAATTACTTGGAGGTATCTTAGTAGGTGATTCAAGTGATTACAACAGTTTGTTCCAAATCTACATAAACGGAATGGCGGTTCCTAAAAACCCTGAAGACCTAATCTTAGGCGCAAGAGGCGGAGAATCTTCTTCAATGGGAAGCGCCATGGATTTACCAGATTCAGCTGTAATCTGTTCTTGTGAAAATGTAACCAAAGGAAGCATCTGTTGTTCAATTACTGATGGAAGTTGCGAAACTTTATCAGATGTGGTAAAAGCAACAAAAGCAACTTCAGGTTGTGGTGGTTGTAAACCAATGGTAGCTGATTTAGTAAAAGCGGCACAAAAATCCCTAGGAAAAGAAGTAAAAGATGTTGTTTGTGAGCACTTTGCTCATAGCCGTCAGGAATTATATGACATTGTTAAAATCAACAAATTCACTAATCATAACGAAGTATTAGGAACAATTGGTAAAGGAGATGGTTGTGAAGTTTGTAGACCAGTTCTTTCATCTATTTTCTCAAGTATTTACAACGATACTGCTAACAAACACATTACATCTCAAGATTCGAATGATAGATTCTTAGCTAACATTCAACGTAACGGAACTTACTCTGTTGTTCCAAGAATGGCTGGTGGTGAAGTAACTGCTGAAAAATTAATTGCCATTGGAGAAGTTGCTAAAGAATACAACTTATATACTAAAATAACAGGTGCTCAACGTGTTGATTTATTTGGAGCTGAATTGAACGACTTACCTTCTATCTGGAAAAAATTAATCGACAAAGGATTTGAAAGTGGTCACGCTTACGGAAAATCCTTAAGAGCTGTAAAAAGTTGTGTAGGTAATGCTTGGTGTCGTTACGGTATGGACGACAGTACCACATTAGCCATCGAATTAGAAAACCGTTACAGAGGAATTCGTTCTCCACACAAATTAAAAGGAGGAGTTTCGGCTTGTATTCGTGAATGTGCTGAAGCAAGAGGAAAAGATTTTGGTGTAATCGCTGTTGAAGGAGGATGGAATTTATACATCTGCGGAAATGGAGGAGCTAACCCAAAACATGCAGTGCTTTTAGCAGAGCAAATTGACAAAGAAACGGTATTCAAATACATGGATCGTTTCCTAATGTATTACATCCGTACTGCAGGTCCATTAGTTCGTACATCAACTTGGTTAGAAAAACTAGAAGGTGGAATTGATTATCTTAAAAACGTCATCATTAACGATAGCTTAGGAATCAACGCTACTCTTGAAGAAGAAATGCAAGGACTAGTAGATACTTTTGAATGCGAATGGAAACAAGCTGTTGAAGATCCTGAAATGATGAAACGTTTCAAACACTTCTCTAACTCAGACGATCGTGATGACAACTTGGAATACATTCCTTTAAGAGAACAAAAAATGCCTAAAGCCTGGTAATCCTTCTTCTGATAAAAAAAAACGAATATTAAACTCATCATCCCTGCCTTCACTCCTACAGATTAAGGCAGGGAAATAAAAATCAAACACTATGGAACAAATTCTTGACAAATACACAAGCGTAGCATTAAACGACGTTAAAGTTTGGTTTAAAGCAGGTAAAACTTCTGACTTCCCTGCTGATGGTGGTAACTGCGTTAAGTACAAAGACAAACAAATTGCTGTTATCAATTTTGAAAGAAGAGGTGAATGGTATGCCTGCCAAAATGTTTGCCCTCATAAATTAGAAATGGTACTCTCCAGAGGTATGATTGGTTCGGCGGAGGAAACTCCTAAAATTGCTTGTCCAATTCATAAAAAAACCTTCTCATTAAAAGATGGAAGTAACTTAAATGGTGAAGATTACAAAATTGCAACTTACCCGGTAAAAATTGTTGAAAACGAAGTATTGATTGGGTTTATGGATTAAATATGTATCTTTGGAGTAATAAAAAATACGCCAAATGACAACTACACCTTTCCAACAAGCCAGTCAATGGATTGATGCTGAAAATGCTCAAGATCCCAACATAGAAATACACGAATCCATAAGTTTTCCTAAAGAACTATTATACTCTAATAGAATGTATGAAAAACTTATGGATTTTTCTCCTAATGCCTCCGAAGAAGTTCAGATTGCTGCTAAAGCACAGCATATTTGTCGCTGGAAAATTGCCCGTGAATCCTACCCAATGGATCGTGTAGGTTATTTAAAATGGCGTGAAGACCTAAAAAAATTCCACGCCAAAACTACTGCAACAATTCTTGAAAAAGCAGGATATAGCCCAGAATTTATCGCCAGAGTTTCTTTCCTAATTGAAAAAAAATTACTTAAAAAAGACGAAGAAACACAATTACTGGAAGATGTAATTTGTTTAGTTTTTTTAGAATATTACCTAGAGCCTTTTGTTGAAAAACACGATACTGAAAAACTCAAAAACATCATTCTGAAAACCTGGAATAAAATGTCTGAAAAAGGACATCAGGCAGCCCTAAAAATCAACTATAGTCCATCTAATCTTCAGTTAATAAAAGATTCACTAGGATTATAATTTAACTACATTATGGTAAAAGAAGCCAAAGCGTTTTCTGAAAATCTTAATTTCAAAAAATTAAAGCAAATGTACCTATTTGCTTTAATTACAATCGCTATAACCATTCTTTTGAGTCAACTGCTTATTCAACATAACATTAACAGCCAGCTTAATGACTCTCGCTTGATCAACATCTCCGGAAAACAAAGGATGCTGAGTCAAAAACTTGCCAAAGAAATCCTTATCTTAAACTCTTCATCAATACACTCTGATATTGATGTAGAAATCAGCAATATCAAGCAAACTCTAAAACGCTGGAAATCTACACATATAGCTCTTGAAAAAGGAAATGACAGCCTTAATTTTCCAAGTGAAAAAAGCGCTGTACTATCTGAATTATATAAAGATATTAAGCCTAATATCAACAAAATAGACTCTGCAGTTCAAAAATTTTTATCTCACAATAAACAAACCCTTTCTAAAGATAATTACCCTGACGAAATAAAAACTATCCTTGACAATGTAGCTATTTTTCTAACAAAAATGAACCTCATTGTAAGCCAGTACGAACATGAAGCTTCTGAAAAAGTCACGCGCCAACGCAATATTGAATACGGCATTTTAAGCTTTACTTTGTTGGTTTTATTTTTAGAATTCCTTTATATTTTTAAACCAACCAATAAAAAAATAGAAGTCTTAATATCAAAGCTTCTTATTTCTGAAAAAAGAGCTATTAAATTAGCTCGTGATACCGAAGCGATAAGTATTGCTAAAGAAAATTCAGTAAAAGAACTAAAGTCTCTGAATTTTGCAATGGAAAACACCTTGTTGTATTGTCGTATTACTCCTCAGGGAAAAATCATCCACATGGGAGAAAAATTCGCTAAACTATTACAATACAATCCGTCATTTGACACTGAAAAAAGTTTTTCTAACGCATTAACAAAAGTAGCAAAAGAACAGCAAGAAATAGATCAAATTATAGCTGAAAAGCAACGAATTGGCTGGCAGGGAGAAATCAATACAACAGATAGAAACGGAAACAAACTTTGGCTCGAAATGTCCATGATTCCGGTTCGCATTCGTCAGGAAGAATCTGAATTACTGGTCATTTGTTTCAATATTACGATACGTAAAAATGCAGTATTAGAAGTGGATCGTTTGAATCGTGAAAATACTCTTGAAAAAATCAATCAACAAAAAATCATTTCAAGCAAAATTGTTGAAAATCAGGAAAACGAACAAAATCGTATTGCACGCGAAATACACGATGGAATTGGCCAAATGCTTACCGGACTAAAATTTAGTTTAGAAAGCATCAATCTAGATGACAAGGAAAAATCAGCACAAAAAATAGAATACCTCAAGAAACTATCTTTAGACATCATTAAAGGAGTACGCACCGCAACATTCAACTTAATGCCTCCTGAATTAAGCGATCACGGAATTGTTTCATCTATTGCTAAGTTGACATTAGAATTAGCTAAATTAACCGGAAAGAATGTTCAATTTTACAACAAAACTGATTTTGATCAAAGATTAGATTCCCTAATCGAAATCAACATTTACCGTCTTACTCAGGAAGCTATTAACAATGCTATTAAATACGCTGATTCCTCTCACATCATTGTTCAACTTTCCCATAGCAATAAAATACTTAGTATTACTGTTGATGATAACGGAAAAGGATTTGACATTTCAACCGTTGAAAAAAGAAGAAATAGTGAATCCGGAATGGGGCTATTATTTATGAAAGAACGTGTTCAATACATCAACGGAAGGGTTTTTATCAATTCCATCCCAGGAGAAGGAACCCGAATTACTTTTAATATTCCTTTATAAACAAGAAGTGAAATACGTAAAAAATACGTATATTGCACGACTTTTAATTAAGTAAAACTATTTATATTTTTCCAAAAAAAGAGGTAAATTATGAACCAAACAATTCGAGTTGTCCTTGCTGATGATCATTTTTTTGTAAGAGATGGTATCAAATCACTATTAGAAAGCGAAAAAAACATTGAAGTTGTTGGAGAAGCAACCGATGGACTTGAAGCATTAGACGTAGTTACAAGCACTAATCCTGACTTATTAATTGTCGACATCAGAATGCCACATCATACCGGTATTGAAGTGGTTGAAAAATTACGCAGTCAAAATAATAATGTAAAAATCATAGTGCTATCGATGCACGAATCTGAAGAATATGTTTTAAAATCAATTAAAGCTGGTGCTGATGGGTATTTATTGAAAGGTTCTAGTAAAGAAGAATTCTTAAAAGCACTTCACGCTGTGGCTAACGGTGGTAAGTACTTTACAGGAGATATTTCATCAATTTTAATTAATCAATTAACGAATACAACAGCTCCTTTAGATGCTAAGCCTACTCTTACTGAAGACTTAACCATTACAAAAAGAGAAAAAGAAATCCTTACTTTGTTATTATCTGGTAAAGGAAATAAAGAAATTGCAGAAGCTTTAGAAATAAGTAAACGTACTGCCGAAGTTCACCGTTTTAACCTAATGAAAAAACTGAAAGTTAAAAACCTCATGGAACTTTCAAACAAAGCTACAGAGTATTCCTTAATATGATGTTCTTCACAAAAAAATCAAAATCCTGTTTCTCAGTAGACACTGAAAAACAGGATTTTTTTTGAAAAATAAATCCCACTTCTATAAATCTTTTAGACACAAAATCATTTTCAAACTCATTTTTAAATAAAAGTTTTTACCTATTTAAACGTTCCAGCTCAGACAAATTGACTAACTTAGAAGAACCAAACGTTTTGATTATGAAAACCTTATATCTTTTCATGCTTCTCATAACGATATCATCCTGTGTTTCCAAGAAGTACACTAAAATGAAACAACTTCCGGATGAAATAAGATCAGCAACCGAGATAAAGTACTTGGTAAAAAATGACCAAAAATTGCTTTTGTATTCAAAGCAGATGAATTTTACCAAAAATGGCCGAATTAAAAACTCTGTCACAACCGACACTTCCGGAAAGGTTATTCAAACAACTCAAAAAAAATTATGGTTCATTGTAGAAACTTATCCTGATAAAGAAAACTATTACTGCAAGACCAGATGGAAACCTAATTCAAGAGAACGCATTAGTTGTTATACAAGAAAACAAATCAAACAAAACGAAGCTATATACACCTACAATCCTAATGGCACCATTAATACAATTACTGATCATTATCCGCCATTTTACACAAAATATCATCAATACGCCAACCAAAGCCTTTCAAAAATTATCATAAAAGACAAAAACAACATTCTCATAGATAAATTTTTAATACATTGCATAAAAAAAGACGAGAGAGGAAGTTGTTTACAAGAAATCCGAACTTCGACAAAAACAAATCAAACTGAAGAATACCTCTTCATCCCAAAATACCATTAATTCCTAATTATTGAACGCAAAAATTAAATACGATTTTTCAGCAGAAGTCTGGCAGCACAAAGCCCCTGGTGGATGGTATTTTATTTCTTTACCCAAAAATTTGGCTATAGAAATCAGAAGCGCTTTACAATCAGAAGAAGAAGGATGGGGAAGATTAAAAGCTATTGCCAAAACAGGAAAAAGTGAATGGAAAACCGCTATCTGGTTCGACACCAAAAAGAACAGCTATCTTCTTCCCTTAAAAGCCGAAATTCGTAAAAAAGAAAATATCACAGCCGGAAAAATCATTCCGATTACACTCTCACTTTAACATACACAATCAGTGAAATAAAAAGAAGTTTCACTAAAATAAAATCAAAAACAAATCGTTCGAAACACAAAAACTTAATTTCAAAACTATAATAAGACTTAAAAATACCTATATAGTTCCTTTAATATTTTTCCCACTTATAATTACAATTTCAATATCTTTGAAGTAAACATTGAAATTATTTGGCAACTTTATATCATAAATAGAATAACTAAAAAGAAAAATTATGGGATTATTTTCAGCTTTACTTGGTAACGCAGGAACAGTGAGCCAGGAAGATTTGCTAAAAGATTATGGCAAATTATTAATTAACGGAGAAGAAATAGAATTGGGGTTTAAACTCATCCGTGATGTGTTTATTTTCACCAACAAAAGACTAATTCTTGTAGACAAACAAGGAGTAACCGGAAGTAAAGTGGAGTACAAATCTATTTCATACAAAAGCATCAGCCGCTTTAGTATTGAAACTGCCGGAACATTTGATTTAGAAGCAGAATTAAAAATTTGGGTTTCTAGCGAACAAGTCCCAAGCATCAGAAAACAATTTAACAAATCAGTTAATGTTTATGATGTACACCAAGTATTGGCTACACATGTATTAAAATAACACCTTTAGAAAGGCACATTCAGAAGTAATCTATCTTTTGAATAAAAATTAAAGAAAATGACCGATTTTAGATATCCATTATCGGTCATTTTTGCTTTTTGAGATTTTTCAAGATATAGTTTCGGCTAAAAAA